>CANIFK010000293.1 GCA_947466555.1 Acidobacteriota bacterium
AAACTTTTGCCGGAGCGATTTTTTCTGCACGCGACGCGGCTGCGGTTTGTGAGTCCGGCGACGGGGAAGGATGTAACGCTGGTGGCGCCGCTGCCGGGTGAGCTGGTTGGTATCATCGAGTCTGGAAAGCTATGAAAAGGTCCGAATTTCTTGCCGCATTGGGTGGCGCCACGCTGGGCGCGCAGCAGCCGCCGATTAATCCCGAAGACGACCGCAATCGTATCGTCCTGGACGTGGCGCGCGTCAACATGCTGTACACGGTTTCCGATAAAAAGGGCCGGTTTGTGACGGATTTGCGGCAGGATGATTTTCAAATCATTGAAGGCAACAAGCTGCAGAAGGTGTTGGAGTTCGCGAAAGAAAGCGACCTGCCGTTGCGGCTGGGCATTCTGGTGGACGCCTCCAACAGCATTCGCGACCGGTTCCGGTTCCAGCAGGAAGCGGCGATTGAGTTCATCAGCCAGGTGATCCGGCCGAAGCAGGACAAGGCCGTGATTGTGGCTTACGACACGTCGGCGGAGCTGGTGGCGGATTTGAGCGGGGACGTGGAAGTGCTGTCGAAAGCCATTCGCGGGTTGCGGCCCGGTGGCGGGACGGCAATGTTCGACGCGATTTTCTTTGCCTGCCGCGACAAGCTGATGCAGGACCAGCCGCGGCATAAGTTCCGGCGCGCGATGATCGTGCTGGGCGACGGCGACGACAATGCCAGCCGCTACACGCGCGACCAGGCGTTGGAGATGGCGCAGAAGGCTGACGTCGTTGTGTACTGCATTTCGACGAACAACACGAAGATTGAAAAAGATGGCGATAAGGTGTTGAAGTATCTGGCGAGCGAAACGGGCGGGATTGCGTTCTTCCCGTTCAAGCTGCAGGACCTGACGCAATCGTTTGAAAACATCGCCAACGAGCTGCGGCATCAGTACAACGTACTGTACCGGCCGGAACCTCTGATTGCCGATGGGAAGTATCACAAAGTGGAGATCCGGGTGCGGAACCGGCGGGACTTTGTGGTGCGTGCTCGCAAGGGATATTACGCGCCGAAGGGATAATTTGTCTTTTTCGTGAGCATTTTCGTTTTTCTCCTGCGCATAGAGGGGAGAGAACGAATATGCGCAACCTTACGAACTTAGACACCCTTTCCCGCCGGCAGTTACTGCGGCGTTTTGGCTTCGCGGCGGCCGCGGCGGCGTTGCCCGTTCCGGCTTTGGCACAGAGCGCGAAGAAGCTGCGAGTTGTGATTGTCGGCGGCGGATTGGCCGGCCTATGCGCCGCCTACGAACTGGAGCAGCGCGGGCACGAGGTGACGATTCTGGAAGCAGAAACGAGTCACGTCGGAGGACGTGCCCGCACGCACCGGTTTGAGAATGGGCAGTATGGCGAGCTGGGCGCGATGCGCATTCCGGCGAATCATACGCTGACGCGGAAGTATGTGAACCAGTTCGGGTTGTCGCTGCGGAATTTTGTGCAGTCGAATCCGGAAGTTTATTACTATGTGCGCGGGCAGAAGATCCGCATTAAAGACGAAGCGCAGGTGAATAAGTACTACAACCTGGCGGACGATGAGAAGTCGGCGTCGCCGTTCGATCTGTGGGACCGGAGTGTGTTGAAGGTATTGGGCACGCTGGGGCCGGATGAGCTGGCGGATCTGCGGAACGTGGTTTTGAAGACCGATAAGTTGAAGGCCGTGGACCGGCTGGCGTTGGAAGAAGTGTTCAAGCTGGGCGGGTTGTCGACGGAAGCGATGGAGATGCTGGCGGCCACCTGGGCGTACGAGACGATGCTGCAGAGTGGCATCGTTGGGATTCTGCGGGAAGAGTACGAAGAGACCTGGACGAAGAACTTCGACGAGATTGCCGGTGGGACCGATATGCTGCCGCGGGCGTTTGCGGCGAATTTGCGGAGTAAGCCGCGAATGGGCTGCAAGGTGATGCGGATTGAGCAGACTTCGGCGGGCGCGACGGCGTATTATCTGGACGGGCCGGGGCGGCCGATGCAGCGGGCCGATGGCGATGTGCTGCTGGTGACGGTGCCGCTGGGTGTGTTGAGCAAGATGCAGTTAGCGCCGGCGTTCTCGGCGGCTAAGATGCGGGCGATCCGGCAGGTGACCTATGACTCGTCGACCAAAGTGTTGATGCAGGCCAATCGCCGGTTCTGGGAAATGGATGAAGGCATTTACGGCGGCGGCACCTATACCGATTTGCCGACGGGGATCACTTATTACCCGAGCGACAACGCGGCGGCGCGACGGCCGGGTGTTTCGGAAGGGCCGGGCGTGTTTTTGGCCTCCTATACCTGGGGGCAGCCGGCACGGCGGCTGGCGGCGTTGACCCACGAAGAGCGCGAACGGGTGACGATGGAATCGATGACGCGGATTCACCCGCAGATGAACGAGCCGGGGTTGATCCGGCAGACGGTGAGCTGGAGTTGGGACAATCATGCGAACGCGTGCGGCGCGTTTGCGTGGATGTCGGCCGGGCAGCACACGACGTTGTATCCGGATTTGATTGCGCCGGAGAAGCGGATATTCATGGCTGGCGAGCACGCTTCGCTGACGCCGACGTGGATGCAGGGCGCGTTGGAATCGGCGTTGCGAGCGGTGAATCAGATTTTGACCGCTTCGCTATAATTTTCTGTTGACTTCGCCATCTCTTCGCCTTTAACATAAGCGAAGAGATGGCGAAACCAATGACTGGCACAAACTCTTCTTCCGATACCGCGGGCGACTTGCTGAGCGGGGTGACACCGTTTAAAGCGGCAGACGATAAAGAGAAGTTACGGACGCTACAGGCAACTCTGGGCGCCATCGAGAAGCAGTTCGGAAAAGGATCGGTGCTCCGGTTGGGCTCCCGCGAGGCGGTGGCTCCGATCGCCGCGATCTCGACGGGCTCCATCTCGGTGGACTACGCCCTGGGTGTGGGCGGCGTGCCGCGCGGGCGCATCATTGAGGTCTACGGGCCGGAATCGTCCGGTAAGACCACGCTGGCGCTGCAGATTGTGGCGCAGGCGCAGAAGAAGGGTGGGATTGCGGCATATGTGGACGTCGAGCATGCCCTGGACCCGGCCTACGCGCAGAAGTTGGGCGTGGATATCGACAATATGCTGGTTTCGCAACCGGACTATGCCGAGCAGGCGTTGGAGATTGCCAATACGCTGATTGCTTCGAATTCGATTGATGTGCTGGTGGTCGACTCGGTGGCGGCGCTGGTGCCGAAGGCCGAACTCGATGGCGAGATGGGCGATGCGTTTGTGGGTATTCAGGCGCGGCTGATGTCGCAGGCGATGCGGAAGTTGACGGCCGTTGTTTCGAAGAGCAACACGTGTTTGATCTTCATCAACCAGATTCGCGAGAAGATCGGCGTGATGTTTGGGAACCCGGAGACGACTTCGGGTGGACGGGCGTTGAAGTTCTATTCGAGTGTTCGTGTGGATATTCGCCGGATTGCGGCCATTAAAGATGGCGCTGCGGTCGTGGGCAATCGGACGAAGGTGAAGATTGTGAAGAACAAAGTTGCTTCGCCGTTCCGGGAAGCCGAGTTCGACATCATGTACGGGGAAGGGATCTCCAAAGAGGGCGATCTGATCGACCTGGGTGTGGCGCACAATCTGGTGGAGAAGTCGGGTTCCTGGTACAGCTTCAACGGGGAGCGGATCGGCCAAGGACGCGACAATGCCAAGCAGTTTATGAAGGACAATCCGGATATGGCTACGGCGCTCGACCTCAACCTGCGCGTCAAGCTGGGCTTGCCGGCAGGCGAGATCGATGACGAGACGGTGGCGAAGCCGGCGAAGTCGAAGGCCGCGGTTAGCTAGCGCTTCTTCTTGGCGAGGTCGTCGGTGACGTAGCGGAGGAGGCTTTCGATCAGAGCTCCGCGAGGATACCGGGTCTTGTCCATACCGGTTTTGATGGTGCTGTCGGTGGATTTATCGAAGGGAAGGGCGACCGCGAAATGGTCGCCCTTCGCAATTCCGAGGTACATGCTGCCGGGGATGATGGCGTCGGCGCGGGTGAGCTGGCCGTCCTGGAAGGGGTCGTAGGTCAGGAGCAGTTGCCAGGTTTGGAGAAGGGCTTTCGACGTGGTGTTTTTGTCAGAGGCGGCGATGATGGAATAGGTCGGGACGAAGGGCGTGGGGTAGTTAGCCAGGAAGGCGCCGCGCACCATCTTGCTGAGGGACTTGAAACCGAGCGCCATGTCTCCTTTGCAGGTGGGCTTCAGCTTGTACTGGTTCATGTACTTGTCCACCATGGCTGGAATGGCGTCGGCAATATTCGATCCGCCGGAGGCGCCTGCCACGCTGATGAAGGCGGCGGCGAGGGGACGGAGGTCGGGGTTGCGGGCGAGGGCTTCCTGCAAGTCCGGGGTGCCTTTGCTGTAGCCGACTAGGATCCATTTGCGGGGATCGCCCTTGGATTTTTCTCGGAGGAAGTCGGCAATGACTTTGGAGTTCGAGTCGGACCCGTCGTTGGGGACCTGCAGGTATTCGACGTTGACGCCGTACTTGTCGCGGAGAACAGGGAGGCCTTCGTTGAAGGCGGGGCTGTCGGCGAAGCAGGAGCTCATGAAACCGGGGACGATGAGGACGCGGTAGTCCTTGGAGAGGGCAGGGAGGGTGGCGTTGGTGGAACCGCCGCCATCGACGTAGTTTTCACAGCCGTCCCATTTGTCGCCGTCGGGATTGTTCTTGGAGAGGACGGTGCAGAAGATGTCGGAGAAGGGCTTGGAGTTGTCGGACTCGTCGGGCTTGAGGTAGATGATGAGGGTGCGGCCGTCGGAGTGGTAGGCTTCGCCGTGAGCGGTTTTGGCTTCTTTGACGGGCTCCTTGTGGGTCATGTAGTCGAGTTGGAGCACTTCGCCGGTTTCTTCGAGGCTTTTGCCGATGTATTCGCGTTCACCGTCGGTGTCGGGGTCGATTTTGTGGGTGATTTTGCCGTTGCGCTGATCGCGATCGAAGCCGATGTCGTGGGTGCCGGCGCCGACCCATACCGTTCGGCCGCCGGCGGTGAAGGGGGCTTTCCAGATGCGGAAGTGGTGGCGGGCGGCGACGACTTTGAGCGGGTCGGCCTGGGCCCAGCCGTAATCCTGGGCGCGTCCGAACATGGTGAGTTCGCTCATGGGGAGGGTGACGTAGGCCTGTTTGGACATGCTGGCGAGGATGCCGCGGAAGATGGTGTCTTTGACGGAGCGGTCGACCTTGACCCAGCCGGCTTTTTCGAGGGCGGAGACGACGTGGAACTCGCTGCCGATGATGAAGAAGTTGGTGCGGTCGCCGGCGAGGCCTTCTTTGTCGACGACGCGGTTGGGGACGCCGTCGATTTGGTCCTGGGTAAGTTTGGTGAGGCCTTTCAGCATCGTCTGGGTGTCACGGACGGTGGTGGCGCCTTTGGTGCGGGTGAGTTTGATCTTGTAAATACCCGTGGCCTTGTCCATGGAGCCCTGGTTGATGCCGAGGAAGAGGCGGCCGGAGGTGCCGATTTGGCGGTCGGTGCGGTCGCCGATGAGGAAGGGGCGGGTGGCGGCGTTGTCACCGACGCGGCCGATGAGGGCGCCGCGTTTGGCGTCGTTGAGGGGATAGACCTTGATGAGATCGGCCCAGCCGCGGACGAGGCCGTCGGGACCGGTTTCCTTGCCCTGGTAGCTGATTTTGCCGGTGGCTTCGATGGCGATGGATTCGCCGGGGGCGACGTCGATGCCGGTGTCGGTCCAGATTTTGTCGGCGTTGACGTCGATGTCGACGGGCTTGTCGGCGGTCTGGGACCAGGCGGAGAGCGCCAGGGCGGCGAGCACAATCAGTCGTTTCACTTCGCGGTTCCTGCTTCCTGTATCAGCTTTTCGACCCGGGACCAGAGAACGGGGTCGGCCTCCATGCGGGCATGGGCGCCGCCGAAGAGGCGGCGCGGCCAGGACTCCGGCCAAGTGTGGACGTTCCACAACGGGTACTCGTATTCAAAGTTACCCAATATTTGGGTGCTTTTGGGGTCGGCGGCTTCGATTTTGTCTTCGCCGCGGATGGTGAACCAGTGTTTTTGGTAGAAATTGGCGGCGGCGTGGACGTTGGGGGGGATGCGGGAGTCGCGGGCGCCGAAGCTGTCAACCTGGACGGTGAGAAGGACGGGGACGCCTTTTGATTTGAGGTAGTTGGCGAGTTTTACGGTGGCAGCGCCGCCCATGGATTGGCCGTAGATGACGATGCGGGCGGAGGCGGCTTCGTCAGGGTCGATGCGGTGGTTTTGGTTGCGATCGAGGGCTTGGATTACGGCTTTTTTGGCGGTGTGGAGGTTGCGGTGGGAGAAGCTTTCGGCTTGCCAGCCTTGTTGGCGGAGGTGGAGGGTGAGTTTGCGGACGGAGCGGTTGGGATCGTCCCAGTGTTCGAGTGCGCCGAGGAAGCCGATGGCGATGTTGGCGTTTTTGGGGGCTGGGCGGGCGACGGCGACCTCGCGGAGGGACTGGGCGGGGGCGGCCAGGGTGGTTAGGAGGATGAGGAGGGCGGGCGTTTTCACAAAGCGGGTTACCGTGTTGTTAGAGTGCTTGGGAGAGGTTCCCGTTTCAATTGATGCTGGCTGGGGCGTCGGGCAATTCCGTAAAGGAGGGGTTTCCTGGTGTCACGGTACCAAGGGGAGGCTGAGGGGGATTTCTGAGGGGTGGTCGGGGAATTCGGAGGTTGGGGAGTTTTCCGGTAGCACGGCTCCAGGGGAAGTCTGAGTGGGGTTACCGTGGAGGTAGAGTACCTGGAAGTGATTATGTTTC
>CANIFK010000294.1 GCA_947466555.1 Acidobacteriota bacterium
CACCGCCGTATCAACGAGGGCGCAATCGACGAACCCGGCAAATGCACCCCCGCCGCCCCGGCCGCCAGCGCCACATCCACCCGCGTATTCACAATCACCCGCGGCCCCCGCCCCACCAACTCCCGCACCATCTCCGTCAACACCCGCGCATCCAAACTCTTCTCCCGCACCTGCACCCAATCCACGCGCCCCAACACCCGCGGGCTCACCCCCCGCCCGTCGGTGATCGCACACCGGATCATGACTTGATCAGCCGCAACGCCGACGGCGGAATCTCCACCGCGAACTCCTCGGCCCGCGCCATCCCTTCCCAATCCCCCCGCGCAATCTCCGCTCGGAAATCACCGGCAAACAGCAACCGCGCCCGGTCCGGCCCGGCCACCACGTGCAGCAACTCCAACCCCATCGTCCCCGCCGGCGCCCGGCCCTCCCGCGGCCGCACCCGCACCTGCCCCGGCACTACGCACAGCGTCACATGCGAACCCTTCAAGTGCCCCGGATAATACACCCCCGGGATTTCCCAATCCCCCACCCGCAACAGGCTCGTATTCCGCCCGGGATCGAGCGCCAATATCTCCGCCGCCAGCAGATTGTAAATCCCCATCTGCCGCGCAATCTCTACCGACCCCGGCGCGTCCATCACCCCCTGCGGCGTTCCGCTCTGCACAATCCGCCCCTGCCGGAAAACATGCATCTGGTCGCCCAGCTCCAGCGCCTCCTCCAAATCGTGCGTCACCAGCAGCGCGGGCATTGGAAAGTCGTGCTGCACCTCCCGCAGAATCGCATACAATTCCTGCCGCAACACCGCGTCCAGCCCCTGCGCCGGCTCGTCCAAAAGCAGCACCCGCGGGCTCGCCAACAGCGCCCGCGCAATCGACCCGCGCTGCTTCTGCCCGCCCGAAAGTTCATGTGGCCGCCGCCCGCCCACCTCGTGTAACTGGAACCTCTCCAGCATCTCGCTCACGCGCTTCCGTCGTTCCAAATTCTTCAGCGTCGCCGCGGCGAACTCCAGATTCTCCCGCAGCGTCATGTGCGGAAACAGCGCGTAGTTCTGAAACACGTACCCGCACCGCCGCGCCTGCGGCGGCAGATGCACGCGCGTGGCGCCGTCGAACAGAATCGCGTCGTTCAACAGGATGCGCCCCTCGTCGGGCCGTTCGAACCCCGCGATGCAATCCAGCGTCAACGTCTTGCCAGACCCGCTCGGGCCGAACAATACCGTCACCCCGGCGCCGGCTTCCAACTGCACGTCCAACGTGAACGCGCGCGAATCAGGACCCGCCGGAAATGCCTTTCGCAGCCGCGCCGAAATCATCCCGGAATCCTCCGCGGCGTCAGCCGGTTCGCGAGCGTCAACAGGGCCAGCGAGACGGCGCTCACCACCAGCACCATCCACCGCGCCGTGTCCCCATTGCCGCCTTCCACGGCGTCATAGATCGCCACCGCCACCGTTTGCGTCCGCCCCGGAATATTTCCCGCCACCATGATCGTGACGCCGAAATCGCCCAGCGAACGCGCAAACGCCAGCGCCGCCGCGGCCAACACCGGCCGCCGCGCCAACGGCAGCGTCACCCGCAAAAATACTTTCCACTCCGGCGCTCCCAGCGTCCGCGCCGCCCGCTCGTAGGCGTGGTCCACGCTCTCGAGCGCGGCCCGCGTCGACTTCACCAGCAACGGCGCCGCATGCAGCACCGCCGCCACCACCGCCGCCTGCCACGTGAATACGAGTGGTCCTCCGAAGACCCACTCGTACACGTGGCCCAGCCAGCTCTCCCGTCCCAAAACCACCAGCAGATAATACCCAACTACTGTCGGCGGCAGCACCAACGGCAACGTCACCGCCGCGTCCAGAATGTCGCGTCCGCGGAACTCCCTGTTCGCCAGTAAATACGCCACCGGAATGCCCACCGCCGCGGCAATAGCCGTTGCCAGCAGCGCCACGCGCAAACTCAGCCAGAGGGGGAACCAGTCGATTGGCATCGGAGGAGCTTGAACAAAGTATACCGATTATGTTTTACGCGCGACGGCCCGACTCACCCTATAGTGAACAATATGACGGCCCCATTCCTCGAAGAATCCATCGCCCTGCTGGAGCGCACGCCCGCCACGTTGAACACCCTCCTCCGCGAACTGCCCGCCGCCTGGACCGATGCCACCGAGGGGCCCGGCACCTGGAGCCCCTACATCGTCATCGGCCATCTCATCCACGGAGAACACGCCGACTGGATCCCGCGCCTGGAAGTGATCCTCCAACACGGAACGTCTCGCCCCTTTGAACCCTTCGATCGCGAAGCCCAGTTCCGCGACAGCGCCGGCAAATCTCTCTCCCAACTACTCGACGAATTCGCCGCCGTGCGCGCCGCCAACCTCGCTCGCCTCCGCGCGCTCGAACTCCGCCCCGATCAACTCGATCTGCAAGGCACCCACCCCGCCTTCGGCCCCGTCACCGCCCGTCAGTTGATCGCGACATGGACTGCGCACGACCTCGCCCACATCGTCCAAATCGGCCGCGTCATGGCCAAGCGCTACAAGGAGGAAGTCGGCCCCTGGGCCGCGTATCTGTCGGTTATGGCCTAGCGATATGATCGAGGGAAACCCATGGAACTCACCGGCAAAAACATCCTCGTCACCGGCGGCGCCTCCGGCCTCGGCGCGGCCACCGTCGCGGCGTTGCAAGCGGCCGGCGCCCGCCCCGTCGTGCTCGACCTGCAGCCAACCGGCGCGGCGCCATGCGCGATAGGGTCGGTGACCAGTGAGGCCGATGTGCAGGCCGCCATCGCGCTAGCCGGCGAGCTCCACGGCGTGGTCCATTGCGCCGGCCTCGCCACCGCCCAGCGTACGGTGGGCAAGGACGGCCCGCTGGCGCTCGAAGCCTTCGCCAAAGTCATCAACGTGAACCTGATCGGCGCATTCAACGTCGTGCGCCTCGCCGCCGCGGCCATGATGAAAAACGAACCGAACGAAACAGGCGAGCGAGGCGTCATCATCCTCACCTCTTCCATCGCGGCGTTCGACGGCCAGATCGGCCAGGCGGCCTATGCGTCTTCAAAAGCCGGAGTCGCCGGCCTCACCCTCCCGCTCGCCCGCGAGTTCGCCAAGTCGGGCATCCGCGTCGTCAGCATTGCCCCGGGCCTGTTCGATACCCCTCTACTCGCCGCTCTCCCGCCGCAAGTGAAGCAGGAACTCGGCGCGACGGTCCCATTCCCCAGTCGCCTCGGCCAGCCCGCGGAATACGCCAAACTGGCCCTCGCCATCTTCGACAACCCCATGCTCAACGGCGAAACGATCCGGCTCGACGGCGCCCTCCGCATGCCGCCCCGCTAAGACAATTCCTTGGTGACTGTCACCAAGGATTTGTCCGAGAGTTTATCGCCGCGCTGCTTCGTCGTAAATCGCCCGCGCGATCTCCGCAATCACGCTTTCAATCTTCGCGGGCGAAGCCTTCGCATCGGCCACAAACACCGCCAGCGCCAACATCTTCCCATTCGGCAACGGCACCAGCCCAATGTCATTGGTTGCCTGGGTCACCCCGTCCCGCGTGCCCGACGTTCCGGTCTTGTGCATCACGCCAACCCCCTCCGGCAGCAACCCCTTAATCCGCTTCGCCCCCGTCGGCGACTCCCGCATCCATCCCAACAACAACCTCGTATGCTCCGCATCCAGCGGCGACCGCTCCCGCAACAACCGCAATAACTGCACCGCCGCCCGCGGCTCAAACCAGTTCCGATACTGCGCCGCCAACTCCCGATGCAACCCCGCCTCGTTGTCCTCCAGGTGAAACCCCCGCACTCCCAACCGCTGCACATATTCAGTCACCCGCGCCGGACCGCCCAACACCCGCAACACAATATCGCTCGCCGTGTTATCGCTCAACATCACCGCCGCCTGCAACAACTCCCGCAACGGCACCTCCACATTCCCCTCCGGATATTTGTCCTGCAGCGGGCTGTACGTCTTCGGCAAAATACGGTCACTCGGCAGGAATCGAATCATCTGGTCCAGCCCCAATTCGCCCTTCTCCACCCGGTCCAGCGCCGCCATCGCCATCGGGAATTTGAACACCGATTGCATCGGCGGCCGCGACCCCGCCTGCAGGTGACAATCCAGCCTCACCCCCGGCACCGCGCAGGAAACGGCCACCCGGCCCTCGGCCCCGGCGGCAATCGCGCCAATCTTCTCGCCCAAACTCTGCGCCCCTGCCAAAATCGAAAACATAAAAAACACCAGCAAAAATCGCATCGTTCTTTTACTCTACCCATACCCGCCCCCACAATTCCTATCCCCAGGGCGAGATCTCTGTTGCGAATGTGTTATCCTAAACTCTGAATAAAAGCGATTAAGGTAAGACTAAGGAGTATCCACAGCAACACCATGGCCCTGGCAATTGAGTCCAAGACGAACATCATTACGAAGTACCGGATCAATAAGAACGATTGTGGTTCGCCAGAGGTGCAGGTTGCGCTCTTGAGCCAACGCATCACCCAGCTTACAGAGCACTTTAAGTCCCATAAGAAGGACTTCGGTTCCCGCCGTGGTTTGTTGACCATGGTAGCGCGCCGTCGCCGCCTTCTGGACTACCTCAAGGCCACGAGCCCCGCACGTTATCAGGCTCTGATCTCCAGCATTGGTATCCGCCGCTAGTGGACCTTCGATCGGTACGGGTTCTCGTATAGACCCGGCAAATCTGCTCCGGTGAGCAGACCCACCCTCGTACAAGCACCCTAAGTCTCCTTGATTCCCGTCGCGCCGGAAAGCGCGAAGAATTACAAAGGTTCAAGGATTTAACATGTTGCACAAAGTCGAGATCGACCTGTTTGGCACGCTTCTCTCTATTGAGACGGGCGTTATGGCCAAGCAGGCGGATGGCGCGATTATCGTTCGTTCGGGCGATAACGTCGTGCTCGTCACCGCTTGCTGTTCCGGCAAGCCGCGCGCTGGCGCCAGCTTCTTCCCCCTCACTGTCGACTACCGCGAAGGCACCTACGCCGCCGGCAAGTTCCCCGGTGGGTTCATCAAGCGCGAAGGCCGCATGAGCGAAAAAGAAACGCTCACCTGCCGCCTCATCGATCGCCCCATTCGTCCGCTGTTCCCCGAAGGCTTCCGTCACGAAACGCAAATCGTCGGTCTCGTCCTCTCGGCCGAAACCGAACGTGATCCCGCTCCGCTCGCCATGGTTGGCGCCGGTGCGGCTCTTGCCATTTCCAATATCCCCTTCCATGAAGTGATCGCCGCCGTTCGCGTCGGTAAAGTGGACGGGAAGTTCATCGCCAACCCCACCTACTCGCAGACCAAGGAATCGCCCCTCTCGCTCATCGTCGCCGCCACCGAAACCGGTGTCGTGATGGTCGAATCCGGCGCCAAGCACGTCGACGAAGAAGAGATCCTCGCGGCTCTCGAATTCGGCCACGAATGCTGCAAGAAGATCTGTCAGGGTGTCCGCGAACTGGTGAAGCTCACCGGCAAAACGAAGTACGAATTCGTTTCGCCCACCATCAATCAGGAGCTGTTCGCCAAGGTCGATGCGATGATCCGCACCGAACTCACCGACGCTCTCGATACCAAGAAGTACAACAAGCTCGCCTCCTACGCGTTGATCGACAAGCTCCACGCCAAGGTCGAAGAAGCCTTCCCGGAAGAAGAACGCGCCGAAGCCGGCAAGCTGTTCGACACGCTGAAGGAACGCATCTTCCGCGACGAAATGCTCGACAAGCGCCGCCGTCCCGATGGCCGTGCCTTCGACGAAGTTCGCGACATCGATTGCCAGGTCGGCATTCTGCCCCGCCCGCACGGCTCCGCCCTCTTCACCCGCGGCGAAACCCAGGCGCTCGTCACCTGCACCCTCGGTACCAAGGACGACGAACAGCGCATCGAACTGCTCGACCCGACCGAACTCTCCAAGCGCTTCATGCTCCACTACAACTTCCCACCCTTCTCGGTCGGTGAAGTCGGTATGATGCGTGGCGCCGGCCGCCGCGAAATCGGCCACGGTGCCCTCGGCGAACGCGCCGTTAGCGCCATCATCCCGGACGAAAAGAGCTTCCCCTACACGGTCCGCATCGTGTCGGACATCCTGGAATCGAACGGTTCCTCCTCCATGGCCTCCATCTGCGGCGGCTCGCTCGCCCTCATGGACGCCGGTGTCCCGGTCGATCGCGCCGTGGCCGGTATCGCCATGGGCCTCGTCAAGGAAGGCGATAAGTACGCCATCCTCACCGACATCGCCGGCGCCGAAGATCACTACGGCGACATGGACTTCAAGGTGGCCGGTTCCAAGGAAGGCATCACCGCCCTCCAGATGGATCTGAAGGTTCCCAACGTTCCGATCAGCCTGATGCGCGAAGCCCTCGAACAGGCCAAGCGCGCCCGCCTGCACATCCTGGACAAGATGAACGCCGTCATCAGCGAGCCGCGCAAGTCGCTCTCGATGTACGCCCCGCGCATCACCACCATCACCATCCCGGTCGACAAGATCCGCGAACTCATCGGGCCCGGCGGCAAGATGATCCGTTCGATCACCGACACGACGGGCGTGAAGATCGACGTCAACGACGACGGTCAGGTGAACATCTACGCCACCTCCGGCGTGGCTGGCGAAAAGGCTCTGCAGATGATTCAAGACATCTGCGCCGTGGCTGAACCCGGTAAAACTTACCTGGGTAAAGTTGTCCGGATTGTCGATTTCGGCGCCTTTGTCGAAATCTTCCCCGGTACCGACGGCCTG
>CANIFK010000295.1 GCA_947466555.1 Acidobacteriota bacterium
CGACTCGCCCTTGCTGACGCTGGAGCCGGAGGAGGCAATGGAAATCGTGTCGGCGCCCAGTCGTTTGGCGGCGATTTCAAAGCTGGTGCGGGTGCGGGTGGAGTTCTCGAAAAAGAGATTCACCAGCATCTTGCCGCGCAGCGTGTCTAACTTTTTGAAGTCGCTGCCGCCGTGCGACTGAAACGTCTTGGCCCGGTTGAGATACGCTTCGATCTCGCTCCGGTCCAATCCCTCGATGCCAAGCAGGCCTGTGCCCATGCCGCGCCTCAGTCCTCCACCTTTTCAACCAGCAGGACTTTTTCCATCTGGTCGATCTCGTGGAATTTCACTTCGATAATTTCGTTGGCCGCCGTCTGGATCTTGCGGCCGATGTAGCGCGCCTCGATTGGCAGTTCGCGCCAGCCGCGATCGATCAGTACCAGCAGTTGCACGCGCGCCGGCCGGCCGTGTTCAAACAGCGCGTCAAGCGCGGCGCGGATGGTGCGGCCGGTGTAGAGAACGTCGTCCATCAACACGACGTCCTTGCCGGTGACGTCGAACTGAATGTCGGTGGCGTTCAGTTGCGGCCGGTCGCCGACGGTGGAGAGATCGTCCCGGTACAGGTTGATGTCGAGCGTGCCGACGGGCACCTCCCGGCCTTCCAGGTCCTTGATCTTCGCGGCGAGGCGCGTAGCCATGGGGATTCCACGCCGCCGGATGCCGATGAAGGCCAGCCGGTCATGGTCCTTGGTTTTCTCCAGAATCTCGTGCGCCAGGCGCACCAGCGTGCGATCAATTTCGCTCGCCGTCATCAATTGCGATTTCAAACGAGTAGTGCTCATCTTGTCTGCCAGACTTTTCGAAGCGTAACATAGCCACATGCCGCCGCCTATCCCCGAAAGAGAGTATTTTCTGAATCTGCTCGACGAGGCCTACGAAAAGCAGGCCTGGCATGGGCCGAATTTACGGAGTTCTTTACGTGGCGTGAGTGCGAAAACCGCCGCCTGGCGGCCCACCGCGGCGCGGCACAATATATGGGAACTGGCGGTGCACGCGGCGTATTGGAAGTACACCGTGCGGCGCCGGATTACCGCCGACAAGCGCGGTTCGTTTGCGTTGGAGGGCTCCGACTGGTTCCTGCGCCCACAGGCGGCGAGTGAAGAGGCCTGGAAGGCAGATCTGGGGTTGTTGGCCACGGAGCATCGCCTGTTGCGCGAGGCTGTGTTGAAGCTGCCGCCGTTGGCGTTCACCGAAAAGGCGGCGCGCAACATCCAGGGGGCGGCGATGCACGACGTCTATCACGCCGGCCAGATCACGCTCATCAAGCGTCTGGCGCCGGAAGACTAGAACCGCTTCATCCGTCCGCGGATCTTTTTGCTGAGCTTTTCGATGTCGTCCAGTTTCTTCAGCGTCCCCACGGAGAGCACGTGCCGGTCGTTTTTCTCCATGTCAATTTTCACGTCCTCGATCAGCTTGCGCATTGTGTCGACGTCTTTCATCGACGCCTCGTGTTCGGCCTTCAGAATCATCTCCGTCCGGTTTCGGCCGTCGGGAGTGCGAAGGATCTCCGAACTATCCATGCGCCCGTTCGCCGGGCGTTCCAGCGGCGGCGCCTGCGCGAGCAGGCAGGCACAAACTACCGGTAAATAGAAGGCTGGCCGGGTCATGACTGCTATCATAACGGGTTATGGCAGAAGTACGGCTGGGCATCATTGGCCTTGGTAACGTCGGGTCTGGAACGCTTTCCATTCTGGCGGAAAACGGGGCCCAAATCGCCGAAAAACTCGGCTTCCCGCTGCGCGTTGTCGCTGTGTGCGCGCGTCAGCTTTCGAACAAGAAGATCCCCGATGGATTGCAGGGAGCGCTGCAAACGACGGACTGGCGTGAAGTCGTCAACCATCCCGAAGTGGACGTCGTGGCCGAACTGGTCGGTGGCACGACGATAGCCCGCGAGATTGTCGAAACGGCCCTGGAAAACGGTAAGTCCGTGGTGACCGCGAACAAAGAACTGATGGCTCTTTGCGGTCCCGAACTGTGGGACAAGGCGATTCAGAAAGGTGTCAACCTTGCCATGGAAGCCTCCGTCGCCGGCGGCATTCCGATTCACACCGTCCTGCGCGAAGGCATCTCCGGCGATCGGATCGTCGCACTGCTCGGCATTCTGAACGGCACCAGTAACTACATCCTCACCGAGGTGGAGAAGTCCGGCGCGGCCTTCGGCGACGTCCTGGCTGAAGCCCAGAAACTCGGCTATGCCGAAGCCGATCCCACCGCCGACGTTGATGGCTTCGACGCCCGGTCGAAACTGGCGATTCTCTCCGCGCTCGCCTTCGGGCAGAAGATCCAAGCCGGTGACATCTTTACGCAAGGGATCCGGCGAATCACCCCGATCGATTTCCAATACGCTCACACGCTGAAGCACACGATTCGTCTGGTCTGCGCCGCGCGCCAGACGGCGGAAGGATTGATCCTCTCCGTGCGTCCCGCGTTGATTCCGCAGTCGACGATACTGGCCGGTGTCCAGGGCGCCTATAACGCCATCTGGGTGCGCGGTAAGTATGGCCAGGATACGTTCTACTACGGCCGCGGCGCGGGTCCGGAGCCGACCGGTGTCGCCGTGGTCAGCGATCTGATGCGCGTGGCCCGCGAGATCCGTTCTGGCAGCCCGGAGCGCGTCTCGCCCTTTGCCCACGAACAGTTGGCCGAGTTCCGTCCCGTCTCCGTTCTGGTCCAGAAGCGGGCGTATTATCTTCGCTTCCGCGTGCACGATCGGCCCGGCATCATCGCCGCGCTGGCGGGCATTCTGGCTGAGAAAAACATCAGCCTGGATGCAGTCCTGCAATTGCCCGGCGACAACAAGACCTCGCTTCCCTTCGTCATCACAGTCGAACCGTCCACGGAGAACGCCGTGCAGGACGCCGTTGAAGCCATGAACCGGCTCGACTTTATGGCCGAACCGGCTCTCGCCCTGCCCATGGAGACATCGCTATGAAACTGCTGATTGGTACCCTCGCCGCCGTCTGCGCCTTTGGCCAGGCGGCTGCCGAGGCCAACAAGAGCTATCAGTCGCCCGATGGCCGCCAGCGCATGGTGGAGACGCTCACCGGTGAACATCGCGATGCTCGGCAGAAGCCGAAGGAACTGATCGCCGCATTGGGCATCAAACCCGGTATGCGCGTGGCCGACATTGGCACCGGCCCTGGGTATCTGGTCCCCTACCTATGCCAGGCGGTCACCGGCAGCGGCGCTGTCTACGCCGAAGACATTTTCCCCGACTTCCTCGCCAAGGCCAAGGAACGCGCGGAGAACAACGAATGCTCGCACTCGTTCTTCATCCTGGGCGATGAAAAATCGCCGAAGCTGGAAGCCAACTCGGTCGACCTCGCCCTCATCCTCGATGCTTATCATCACTTCGACTATCCCGAATCGATGCTGGCCGGCATCCGCCAAGCTCTACGTGCCAAAGGCCGCCTGGCCATCGTCGACTACTACAAGCGCCGAGGCGCCATGTCGAATGCCAACCCGGATTTTGCTATCGGACACGTGCGGCTCGACGATGCCGCCGTCGTGAAAGAAGTCGAAGCCAACGGCTTCAAACTGATCTCGAATAAGCCATTTTTGCCAGGAAGTCAGTACATGGCTATATTTGAGAAGAAGTGATGTGCTAACCTTTCAAAAGACCCACTCATAATCTCGCGGAGAGGTGGCTGAGTGGTCGAAAGCAGCGGTTTGCTAAACCGTCGTACTTCGCAAGAGGTACCGGGGGTTCGAATCCCCCCCTCTCCGCCATTCGCCTTCGGGCTCCTCTTCTAGGATTTGTGCTCCAAAACTCAGCTTCTGACTGCGGAGTCAGTGCGCTGGGTGTGAGAGAATGCATCCACAAGCTGTATGCGTCTGTCTCCCATCCCCATCGCCCTTCTGGTCTTCGCCGTTGGCTGTTCCGGACCCTATTCCGCCGACAAAGTCGCCGCCAAAGAAACCCCCGTTCCTGAAGTCAGCATCATTCCCGTTGTCAGAATTTCGCTTCCCGAAACCGTCACCGCCAACGGAGAGCTCTTTGCCGAAGAGTCCACCAACGTCACCAACAAAGTCCCGGGGCGTATCGCCAAAATGTATGTGGACCTTGGCAGTGTAGTAAAGCAGGGCGATGTCCTCGCGGAGTTGGAAACGGACGACTATAGCTTTCGCGTTCAGCAGACTGAGGCGCTGGTGGATCAGATCCGGGCACGCCTGGGTCTGTTGAACAAGAAGACCGACGACGTCGTGCCCGAGCAGGTTGCGGTTGTCAAGGAAGCCGACGCCGCGTTGCGCGAAGCCCGCTTCATTCTCGACACAACGGGCCGGCTAGCTAAGGACGGCGTTGTCTCTCGCATTGAGCTGGAGAAGGCCACCGTTCGCACCCAGGGCATCGAAGCCCGTTACCAGGCCGCGATCAGTGAGGTGATGCAATTGCGCTCCCAGCTAAGCGAACGGCGCGCGCAGCTGGCCCTCGCGCGGCAGCAACTGGGCGACACGACGATTCGCGCCCCCTTCGCCGGCGCCATCACCCGCCGCCAATCTTCGATGGGTGAGTTCCTTCCCGTCAACGCGCCTGTCGTCACGCTGGTCCGCCAGAACCCACTTCGCGTCCGGCTCGGCGTCCCGGAGCGCCAGGCGGCCCGCATCCGTCAAGGGCAGCCGATTGAGATTCGCCTGGAGGGCGTCACAGAGCGCTTCAGCGGCCGGGTTGTCCGGCTGAGCCCCGCCATCGACGCCCAGAACCGTTCTCTCGTTATCGAAGGCGAAATTCCCAACCCCACCGGCAAGCTTCGGCCCGGTTCGTTCGTCGAAGGATCTATCGTCGTAGACTCTACCGCCACAGGCTTCTCCGTGCCCGAGTCCGCCGTTGCCGGCTTTGCGGGCATCGACCGCACGTTCATCGTGAACAATGGTGTCTTGGAAGACCGCATCGTAAAGACTGGCCGGCACCTGCCCGACGCCCGGATTGAAATTGTGGACGGTTTGAAAGAAGGGGATCAGGTTGTGGCCAAGGCCGGCGACCGTATGGCCAAAGGGCAGAAGGTTCGGGTTCGCTAGATGCAAAAACTGGCCGAAATCTGCGTGGCGCGCCCCGTTTTCGCCGTCATGCTCATCCTCGCTTTGGTCGTCATCGGCGGGGTGTCTTATTCCAAACTGGGCGTCGATCGCTTCCCTGACGTCGACCTCCCCATCGTCTCCGTTCGGACGATCCTTCCGGGTGCCTCACCCGAGGAAATGGAGAGCGCCGTTACCCGTTTTGTCGAGGACTCCGTCGCCACCGTCGAAGGCATCGACAACATCCGTTCCACCTCCACCGAATCGCTCTCGGTCGTCACCATTACGTTCAACTTGAATCGCAATATCGACGTCGCCGCGCAGGACATTCGCGACGCCATCGCCTCGATAATCGCGCAACTGCCGAAGGACGCCAAACCGCCGCTGATTAAGAAGCTCGACGCCGATGCGTCGCCGATTATGACGCTGGTTCTGCACGGCGACAAAACCGGGCGTGAGCTGTACGAAATCGGTGAACGCGGTATCAAGGATTCGATTGAGTCCGTTGGCGGTGTTGGCCAGGTACAGGTCATCGGCGGCCAGAAACGCGCCGTGAATATCTGGGTCGATGCCGATCGTCTCGCTGCCTACAAAATTCCGATTCTCCGCGTCCGCGACTCTGTCATCCGGCAGAATTCTGACATTCCCGGCGGTCGCGTCGACGAAGGGTCCCGCGAACTTGTTCTCCGCACCCTGGGCCGATTCCCCGATCCCAAGGAATTCAACGATCTCGTCGTCGCCACCATCAACAACACACCCGTCCGCATTCGCGACATCGGCTACGCCGAAGACGGCCATAAAGAACAGCGCACGACGGCCCGCTACGACGGCCGCCCGGCCGTGGCGCTCGAAGTCCGCCGCCAGTCCGGCGCCAATACGATCGACGTCGTCACCAACGTCAAGGCCCGCCTTGTTCGCGTCCGCGAGCTGCTGCCCAAAGGCGTGGAACTCGCCATCGTGCAGGATCAGTCGCTCTACATCGAAGCGGCGTTCCACGAGGTCCAACTGCACCTCATTCTCGGCTCCATTCTCGCGTCGCTGGTGGTACTACTTTTCATGCGCGATTGGCGCGCGACCGTCATCGGCGCTGTCGCCATTCCCGCGTCGATCATCGCAACCTTCGGCGCCATGCGCGCCCTGAATTTCACGCTCAATAACATCACCATGCTGGCGCTGGTGCTGATGGTGGGCGTCGTGATCGATGACGCCATTGTCGTCCTCGAGAACATCTTCCGCTTCATCGACGAAAAGAAGATGGATCCGATGCAGGCGGCCATTCTCGCCACCCGCGATATTGGCCTCGCCGTCATGGCCACGACGTTCAGTCTCATCGTCGTCTTCCTGCCCGTGTCGTTCATGTCGTCTATCTCCGGACGCTTCCTCTACTCCTTCGGCGTCACCGCCACGGTCGCCATTCTGGTGTCCCTCGTGGTCAGCTTCAGCCTTACTCCCATGATGTGCTCGCGCATGTTGCGCCGTGGCGATGGCGGGCATAAGGAGCAGCGAGATGGCCTATATGAGTGGATGGAGCGCGGCTACATGCGCATGCTCGCGTGGTCGCTGAACCACCGCCTGCTGATCGCCGGTCTGGGCGTGGTCACCATGGCCTCCACCGTGCCGCTGTTCAAGATGGTCCGCCAGGAGTACCTCCCGAC
>CANIFK010000296.1 GCA_947466555.1 Acidobacteriota bacterium
ATGAAGCTGAGGGGGCGCATCCGCCCGAGCGCAGGTTACTAGCCGATTTTGTATTTGCGGATGGTGTCGGCCGGGGTCTCGGTGCTCATGCCGGGGGCGGTGGGGGCGAGGACTTCGCCATCGACCATTTTTTGCGGGCCGCCGGTTTCCATGTAGATGGCGTTGGGCATGGCGACCAACATGTTCATATTTGCCGAGCCGCCGCCGTGGCTGGCGAGTTCAAGGCCGTTGGCGTCGGCCATGGCGGCGATCTCCATCCACTCGGTGACGCCGCCGGCGCGGCGGTTGTCGGGCTGGACGATGTCGGCGCCGCGCTTGTTGATGAGGTCGGCAAACTGGTATTTCGTGTAGAGATTTTCGCCGGTGGCGATGCGGATATCGAGCTTGTCGGCGAGTTCGCGGTAGCCGTCCATGTCGTGGGGCATGAGGGGCTCTTCGTACCAGAAACAGCCCATGTCCTGATAGACGCGGCCGCGGCGAAGGGCTTCGTTGCGGTTGAAGACCTGGTTGGCGTCGACCATGACGCGCTTGCCTTTGCCGACCGTGTCGAGGGCGAGGCGGATGCGCTTGATGTCGTCGTCGAGATCGTAGCGGCCGACCTTGATTTTGACGGCCTTGTAGCCGTGCTCCATGGCGGTGACGCAGGAGCGTTTGAAGATGCTGTAATCGGAGTCGTTATCGGCATACCAGCCGGCCATGGAGTAGACGGGCATGCGATCGCGATAGGCGCCGAGCATGCGCCAGACCGGCTGATTGGCGGCTTTGCCGAGGATGTCCCAGATGGCGATATCGGTGGCGGAGAGCGCGAAATGGACCACGCCGCCGACGCCGTGATATTCGAGCAGGCGCCAAAGTTCGGCGCGGATTTTCTTGGGGAAGGCCGGGTCCATTCCCATGATGATGGGTTTGACTTCGTGTTCGAGGATTGTCTGGACGACGCGGGGGCCGCCGGGGATCATGCCGAAGTTGGTGCTGGCCCAGCCGGTGATGCCTGCGTCGGTCTTGATGCGGAGGACGACGAGGCCGCTATCGACACCGAGCTTGTGAATGGCGTCGTAGGTGGGCTCTTTGGCGGGGAGCTTGAGGAGGTCCGTCTCTATGCCGGTGATGCGGATTTGCTTCTGCAAATCGGCGCTCCATGCTGCGGAGGCGCCGAGCGCGGACGTGAGCCATTGGCGGCGGTTCATGCCACCAATCATATTTCAACGGCGGGCGAAGGTGGGGAGTTTCACCATGTCGTCGGCGGGAATGTCTTCGAGGGGGAGGCCGGCCTTTTTCCACGCGTTGAGGCCACCGCGAATGACGCGGGCGTCGAAACCTTTTTCTCTGAGTATGTGCGCCACACGGGCGCTGGTGGCGTCGTTACTTCAAGTGCAATAGAGATAGATTTTCTCGGCTTCGGGGAGGGTGGCGATGGCGTCGGGGAGGCTGTTGGGTTCGAGGCGCTGGGAGCCCTGGATGCGCTGAGAGTCGGCATCGTAGTAGCCGTGGGAGCGGACGTCGAAGACGGGGCCGTCGACATCGGCGGAGTCGACACGCGGGACGGCGCGGTAGACGCGGTCTTTCCAGGTGAGCCAGAGGCGGTAGGAGACCCAGGCGAGGAAGGCGAGGAAGAGTATCGATTCGATTACATTGCCGGCGCGTCCCATGGTGTCGAGGAGGGTGGCGAGGAGGTCGCGGAAGGCGAAGCCGACGCCGATGTAGACGCCAACGTAGAGGATGATGCCGGCCAGATCGAGGAGCAGAAATTGGACGAAGGGCATGCGCATGGAGCCGGCCAGCGGCGGGGCCATGGTGTTTAAGCCGGGGACGAATTTGGCGAAGAGGAGGACGGCGCGGCCGCGGCGGTAAAAGGCTTCGGCGGAGGTGAGGATGCAGGAGTCCGGGTTGGTGGAGACGCGGCAGAGGATGCCGAGGAGCCACCAGCCGGTGCTGCGACCGAGGAAGAAGTAGACGACGTCGCCAAGGAGGAAGGCGGCGATGCCGGCGAGGAGGGCGTTGAGAAGGGCGAGTTTGCCGAGAGCGACGAGGGCACCGGCGGTGAGCAGGGCCACGGCGGCGGGCACGGGGAGGCCGAGGGCTTCCACCAGGCATAGTGCGAAGAGGAGCCCGGCGCCGTGACGTGCGAGTGTTTCGGCCCAGTTTCCCATTAGGGTCAGTTTACTGTACGGGGGAGAATTGGCATTGGATTTCTAGTATTCATACCAATCCGAATGGGCCGACCAGCCCTTGCACTGGTGGCACTGGGTGGAGTGCCATTGCTTGACGCAACCGGGGCAGACGCCGCCGGTATCGAAGGTGTGCCATTCGTGGCCGCAGAGACAGCCCCACACCTCGTCGCTGGGGGGTTCCCAATCGCAGAGGGGACAGCGGATGCGCGGGCCGGTGAGACCGGAACCGATGCCTGTTTTCTCATCTGTGATGACTTGGCTCACGGAACTATGGATTCAGCAAACGGCCCAAAAGTTTCCGGTATAGTAACAGGCATGCCGCGCAAAATGACGATGTGCCTGACGCCTGGATCGATTGGCGTGAAGGCGAACCAGATGGAGACGATTCAGTACGCCCACCACTACGGGTACGAAGCGGTGCAACCGTTTGGGGAAGAGCTGGCGACGATGAGCGCGGCACAGTTGGACGAGTGCAACGGGCGGCGGAAAGAGTACCGGCTGCAGTGGGGACAGGGCGGGATGGGCGCGGATTTCCGGAAGGACGAAGAGACGTTCCGGAAGGACCTGGCGGGGTTGCCGGCGATTGCGGCGGCGTTGCAGAAGGCAGGGGCGACTCGGGTGGGGACTTGGATTTCGCCGAACCACGATGTGTTGCCGTATGGCGCCAATATGAAGCAGCACGCACGGCGGTTGAAGGAAGTGGCGAAGGTGTTGGGAGACCACGGCTTGCGGCTGGGGTTGGAGTATGTGGGGCCGAAGACTTTGTGGACAGCGAAGCGGTTTCCGTTTATACATACGATGGCGGAGATGAAGGAGCTGTTGGCGGAGATTGGCGCGTCGAACACGGGGTTTGTGTTGGACACGTGGCATTGGTACACGGCTGGGGAGACGGCGGCGGATTTGGCGACGTTGAAGAACAGCGACGTGGTTTGCATTGATTTGAACGATGCGCCGGCCGGGGTGCCGGTGGAGCAGCAGATTGACAGCAAGCGGGAGATCCCGATGGCGACGGGTGTGATTGATACGGGGGCGTTTTTGAACGCGCTGGCGGGGATTGGGTGTGACGCACCGATCCGTTGCGAACCGTTCAATGCGGCTCTGCGGGCGAAGCCGAAGGAAGAGATTCTGGCGACGGTAGCCGAGTCGATGAAAAAAGCGTTCGCTTTGCTAAAGAGTTGACATTCTGCAAGTTCACAGTCCGGGAAAGATCTGGTATACTACGGGCATCGAGCCCTTGGCCGTAAGTGCCGCCAAACAATCGAGGTGGTGCCGATCCCAAGGGCAATTCTTTATCTGACCCATGTGTCTCGACATGGGGAAGGAGCAAGACCGGTTATGCCAACAGCCATCATGGTGGATGGCGGTTTCTTCCTGCGTAGATACCGCATTTTGAAGGGTCACACGACGGACGCCCGTCAGGTGGCGAAAGATTTGTTCACTTGGTCCTTGAAGCATTTGGAGGGCAAGAACAACGAGTTGCGCGAGTTGTACCGGATCTTCTATTACGACTGCCCGCCGCTCGACAAGAAGATTTTCCACCCGATCACGAAGCAGTTGGTGGATCTGGGTAAGAGCGAAGAGGCGGTTTTCCGTTCGGGCGTGCATTCGGAATTGCGGAAGCTGCGGAAAGTGGCGCTTCGGCAGGGGCGATTGGCCGATTACGGGAACTGGGTGTTGGAGCCGGCGAAGCTGAAGCAGGTAATTGCCGGAACGTTGCTGCCTTCGGATTTGAAGCCGGAGGACGTGAGCTACGAGGTGCGGCAGAAGGGCGTCGATATGCGTATCGGCCTGGACATCGCGTCGCTTACCTTTAAGAAACAGGTGGATCAGATTGTGCTGATCGCTGGCGATGCGGACTTCGTGCCGGCGGCGAAACTGGCGCGGCGGGAAGGGATTGACTTCATCCTGGACCCGATGTGGAAAGAGATTTCCGACGAGCTGCACGAGCACATCGACGGGTTGAAATCGACGTGTCCGCGGCCGGGCGTGGCGCGGAAGATGCGCGATGCCGAGGATGCGCATTCCCATCATGAAGCACCTGCCGCGGGCGGGGATGATGTGAAGCCGTTTCCGGCGCGGGAGTTCCCGCGGAACCAGCCGTTGGTGCCGCAGGGACGGGCGCCGATGCGACGGTTTCTGGAGCGGCGCGTGGCCATTGAAGAGGGCAACAGCTAGGTTGCTTTTGTAACGGTTTTTGAGAGCCCGGCGGCCCATGTCGCCGGGCTTTCTGTTTCTGTGGAAAACCAATAAAAACAGGGCATCGGAGGCATGGCTGCGGTAGAATGGGAGCACGCCCATATGCCGGTTGAATCTGTGTTTTCCGTAGTCTTTTTCGCTGTCTGTTAATGGCTAATCCGTGCGCATCGGGGGCGACGATCCAGGACATGCTCGACGCTCTGGAAACAGAAGTCGAGGCACTGCGTTCGCTTGCGAATTTAGCGGTTCCGCGCGGTTTTGCCGTCGTCGCTCCGTCGGCGGTACGAGCCGAGATGGAGAAGGCGTCGTTGAGCGCGACGGAGTTCGCCCGGATCGCGGGAGTGTCACGAGAAGACGTGGAGGACTGGCTGGGAAGCAAGATACCCACGCCGGCGTGGGTTTTAACGACCGTGCAACTTGCCGCGCAGCTGACGCCGTCGGTCCGACGGAAGATGGTGCGGCAGCCGCTTGGTCAAGCCATCATACCCATACAGAGAGTTCATCCTTTCTCTCGCATCGAGGATCTTTAAACGTAATGAGCACTGCAACCATGATTGACAAGTCGAAAACGGCCGGAGCGGGCGCCAAGCCCCGTCTGGTTTTGACGCACGGGGAAAAGGGGGGCGTGGGCAAGACGACGGTAGCCCGCCTGATCGCCGACTTTCTGGCTTCCCGTGAGACGGCTTTCCGCGCGTTTGACGCCGAAGGGCAGGCGGGTCAACTGCTGCGCTTCCACCCGGCACAGACGTCGGCGGTAGAAGTGGACAAGGCCGCGGCGATTGCCCCGGTGTTGGATTTCCTGATGGACGGCAACCCGAAGCGGTTGGCGCTGGTGGATCTGGGCGCGCGTTCGGGCGAAGACTTGAAAGAGTGGCTGTACAAGGGCGGCGCGCTGGAAGAAGCCGAGACGGGCGCATTGGGCATCACGGTGATCTATGTTCTGGGCGGCGCGGTGGATAGCGTTGGCCATTTGAAGGAATGCTTCGCGGCGCTGGGCAACGAAGTGGAATACGTGATTGTGAAGAACTTCGGCGTGGCGGCGAAATTCGACGTCTACGATGCTTCGAACATCCGCAAAGACCTGCTGGCGGCTGGGGCGAAAGAGATTTCGATTCCGGCGCTGGATGGGACCGTGTACCAGTCTGTTGACAAGGCGAGCCTGGCGTTTTCGGCGTTCACCGAAGGCGAAGCGGGCTACACGGAACGGCGCTACTGCCGGACGTGGCTGCGCGAGTGCTTCACGGCGCTCGAAGAAGTTTCGGCGTCGCTTCAGGGCTAGCCGATTGCTTGGAACGGGGAGCGCTGCACCGCTCCCCGTTTCGCTTAGCGCAGGGTGAGTTTCAGGGCGAGTTGGAGGACTAAAGATTCCTTCGAAACGCGGATGGATTGGACGGCTAGATCGTCCACTTTTTTGGCGAACGGGACGCCGGGTTGTTCGGCTTCCAGGGCGCGTTTGAAATCGGGCGCGAAGTCATAGACCAGGACTCGCGGGATGGTTTCGGCAAGGGCTTTGCAGACGGCGCGGGAGTACATGCCGTTGCGGCCGTCGCTCGACACCTCGACGTCGCGGAGGCGGAGAATGCTCTTGTCGGCGTAGGGTGTCATGCGGACTACGACGTCGAAGGAATCGCCCATGCCGACGCAGCGGCTGAAGACATCGAGGGCGGAGCGACCGCTGAATTTGGCGCGGACGACCAGGCGGCCATCGGCTTCGCCGACGCGGGGATTTTCCATGTAGGCGAAGCTGCAACGCTTGTCTTTACTGCCCTTGACGTATTTGCGGCCCTCTTCGGTGAAGACCTGGGCGGCGATTACTTTTTGCAGGACGCCGAAGGTGAGGTGGAGTTCAACCTGGGCGAAGGCGGGGAGAGTGGCAAGCAGGAGGAGCAGCGTTTTCACGCCATGGGCTCCATCGGGAACATGGGGCTGCGGCGATATTTGTAGGTGAAGCTGGCGGGGTCGTTGGCGGTGGGGCCGGGGGTATCAACGAGGACGATTTCGGCGGCGACTTCGCGGTAGGCGGCTTGCGGGGCGACGACGCCTTTGACGATCAAAATATCCTTGGTTTCCGGGATGACGCCGACGCTGCGGATCTGTTCCAGGCTCATGGGCGCCATGCGGCGGGTGGTGAGAATTACAGTATGATTTTCCGGGGTTTCGACGACGGCGGTGAGGCCTTGATCGCAGTGCATCCAGCCGCCGTGGCGGACCTTGCGTTCGGTGAAGAGACCGTCGGAGAGGAGCTTCACGTGGCCGGCGCAGAAGCCCAGGTTAATAGGGTTGCCGATGCCGGCGGCGACACAGCGTTCGACCTGCGCGGGGGCGTAGAGGACGACG
>CANIFK010000297.1 GCA_947466555.1 Acidobacteriota bacterium
AATCGAGAGTGAGGGGGCCTGACCTCGTAAAATTCTGCCCCACGCGCGTATAATCTCTGAGGTTTTCAGAAGGGTGGTCTCCTTTCGGTAAGAACAAGACCCACCCTTCCTAGTTTACAGGATTAGAGGATTTTCATCGTTAAACAATTAGCTGCGGCGGGAAGACTTGGCGACCTGACCGCGTGAGCTTTCGTAGATCGCCGAGGCCATCGCCGCGATGGGCGGCAGGACCATGGACGATTCACCATACTGCACCATGGCTGCCGGCGACATTCCTTCCGCATCGCGATGGAACGTAATGGCCCCATCGGCAACGTCGATCCGGATCAAGTCCCCGGGTCGGACCTGCCCAGTGGCGATCAGGTTCGACAGCGGTTGTACGAGCAGCCGTTCGATGGCGCGCTTCAGATGCCGGGCGCCGTACTTGGCATCGATGCCCTGGGAGAGCACATAGTCCTTGGCTTCCCGGGAGGCATTGAAGACGAAAGAGCGTTCCGCCGAAGAGGCGAAGATCCGGTGTTGCACCTGCTGGAGTTCGATGTCGAGGATCCGCCGCATCTCCTCTTCGCCCAGAGGCTGGAAGACGACGACCTTGTCCAAGCGGTTCATGAACTCCGGGGTGAACTTCTTGCGGGCGGCGTCGGCGCCGCTCCGGGCGATCTTGGACGACATCTTTTCATCAATCGCGAGCGCCTTGCCGGTATTGGCTGCCGCGCCGAGTCCAAATCCCAGTTTGGGATTCAGAATGGAACTCATTTCGGTGGCGCCCAGATTGGAGGTCATGAAGATCAGAGCGCGGGAGAAATCCACTTTCCGGTTGTCGCCCAACGTCAGCGTGGCTTTGTCAAGGATACCGAGCAAGAGATTCCAGAGAGCGTCGGAGGCCTTTTCGATCTCATCGAAGAGGATGAAGCTGATCTTGTTGCGCTCCGTGTGGTACTGGTTGATGACTTCCTGGCTCAGCAGCGGGTGGGTTTCGCGGTGGCCGAGGTACCCGGGAGGCGAGCCGATGAGCTTCGCAATCTCGTGGGAATGCTGAAATTCGGCGCAGTCAATCTTGATGACGGCGCGCGGATTATTGATCAATGATTCGGCTGTGGCCTCAACAATGCGAGTTTTTCCGGTTCCCGTGGGTCCCAGGAAGAGGAAATTTCCGATGGGACGTCCCGGAGGATTCATCCCGGTCAGATGCATCTGGTAGATATTTACGATTTGCTCAATCGCTTCCGGTTGTCCGACGACCAGACGGCGCAGATTTGTGTCCAAAGATTCGGCCTCGCGCCCGGTGCGCGTAGGGTCGAGCGGGACACCTCCCTGTGCGGTGGTTGGCAAGCTGGCATTCGACGTCATCGCTGCGTTACTCCTTTGCGATTGGTTCTGGACGGAGACGTTCTGCGGCTCTGGCCAGACCTGCCATTGCCCGATTCCACTGGTACTGCGCGGCGTTCCTTTGGCCGGAGAATTCTTAGCCTTCTCGACATCTTTCTTCTCTGGGTCCTTCCGATCAGTCAGCCAACGCGTCATGTAGTTTCTCCGCTACAACACGTTTCGGCTTCCGACGGGGAAGTATGAGCAAGTTGCGTGCCGAATCCGGGGGGATGACCTGCCAGAAAATTCCGATGCGGTTATTTCTGAGGCCGGGAGGGGCGCATCTCCACCCGGCTGACCAGAGTCCGGGCGGGCATGGAGAGGACGGCGATCACCATCGCGGCCACATCAGAGGCGGCAATCTTCCACTCCGAGGGCTTGCCGGACGAACGTGGGGAGAAGTCCGTATCCACGCTACCGGGCATGATGGTCGTCACACGGATGTCTTCGTTGCGGTGGTCGAGCATCATCGCCTCGCCCATTCCATTCAAACCGAACTTGGAGGCGTTGTAGGCGGCGCCGCCGGCAAACGGATTGCGGCCGGCCAGGCTGCTCAAATGCACAATGAAGCCGCCACCGGTCTTTCGCATACTTTGAATGGCCAGACGGGAACATAAGAAAACACCCGTCAAATTAATGTCAATTGTCCGTTTCCAGTCGGCGATTTCCATGTCGCCGGCCGCCTGGAAAAGTCCGATCCCGGCGCTGGCGACCAGGATGTCTACGCCTCCCATGCGTTCCTCGGCGAAGGCGAAGAGGCGGGCCACATCGGCTTCGGCCGAGACGTCGGCGGCGATGCCGTGCGCGCGCGGGTGGGCGAGTTCGGCCAGCGCGGTCGCCGTCGACGCCTCCGTCCGTCCGCAAAGTGTGACGATGGCTCCTTCGGCCAACAGCGCTTCCACGATGGCCCGGCCGATGCCCCGGCTGCCTCCGGTGACGACGGCGCGCTGATTGAGAAGGGAACCCATGATTGATGCTACCGCGCATGATACTCTGGCGGCGATGCGCCACCTCCCGATATCAGATGGCTTGAGCCGCCGCCAGATGCTCGCTATGGGCTTGGGAGTGGCCGCCTATGGCGCCGCCGTCCCCGGTGAGACGCACCAGGCCACCGGCTGTAAGGTGGGCGAGATGACGACGGATTCTGCCCGCGTGTGGATGCGCCGTACGGGCGCCTCGCAGCGTCTGGCGAATGGCATCGTTCGCAAGGCTCACAATAAAGACGCCAAGCTCTTGCCGCCTGATACCAAGATCGAAACGCTGGAGGGGTCCGCGGCTGGCGCTCCGGGCTACATGCGCGTCGTCTACAAGGGCGGGCCTTCCGGGGCCACGAAGTGGCTGGACGTGAATGAAGCGGCGGACTTTGCGACGCAGGCCACGCTGACCGGGTTGCGACCGGATACGCCTTACACCTACGTCGTCGAGACGCGGGCGACGCGGAATGGGCGTGTGGATGGGGAGTTGACTGGCGCTTTTCGCACGCTCCCGGTGGCCGCCCGCCCGGCGCCCGTTTCCATCGCCATGCTCAGTTGCCAGATGTACTGCCACATGGATCGTCCCGACGGCTTCCACCTGTACGAGAGCATCCAGCGGGACGCGCCGCATTTCCTGCTCAGCTGCGGCGACAACGTCTACTACGACAACGAGGATCCGATTGCCAACAGCGAGGCCGTGGCTCGCTATCACTGGCAGCGAATGTATAGTTTGCCGACGCTCGTCAACAGCCTGCGTCACACCGGTGGGTACTGGCAGAAGGACGACCACGACGTGTTTTCTAACGACGCCTGGCCGACGATGCCGGACAAGCGGATGGAGCCGTTTACGTTCGCGCAGGGGCAACGGATTTTCCGGGAACAGGTTCCGGCGCCGTTGACGGGCCGGCCGATGTATCGGACCGTGCGGGCCGGGGCTGATATCGAGTTGTGGCTCCCGGAGGCGCGTGACTACCGGACGCCGAACGACGACCCCGACGGGCCGGGCAAGACGATCTGGGGGGCGGAGCAGAAGGCGTGGCTGATGAAGTCCTTGCGGGCGAGCACGGCCACCTGGAAGATTCTGGTGAATCCGAATCCGATTGTTGGGCCGGACCGGACGACGAAGAACGACAATCATGCCAATCCCGGATTTGCTCACGAGAGCCGGGAAATTCGCGAGTTCCTGAAGAACAACTTCGAGGGGAGTGTGATTTCGTTCTGTGGGGACCGGCACTGGCAGTATCACTCGGTGGACCCGGAGACGGGGTTGCACGAGTTCGGTTGCGGGCCGGCCTCCGATGAACATGCGGGCGGGACGCCAGGGCTGGATAAAGTGCGGCACCGGTTCCACCGGGTGCTGGGCGGCTATGCGAGTTTGGCAGTTTCGCGCGAGGGCGGAAGCTGTTCGTTGCGGGTTCAGCACCGTGATGTGAAGGGTGTGACCGTGCATTCGCATACGTTCACACGGAAGGCGTAGGCCGGAAGCGCGCGTCGAGCCGGGTGTGTGGTAGTTCCATTCGGACATATTGCCCCGAAAGGTGTAGGATCGCAGGATGTCTTTGGGAATTGTGCGCGACTGGCTGCCGGTAACGGCGGAGCTCTCGCTTCCACTGTTAACGGCGACGGGGGCGCGGCCGGGCCCCGTATTTGCCGTCACCGCCGGTGTTCACGGCGACGAGTACGAAGGCGTCCGCGCGATCTTCGAGGTGTTTGAAACGATCGACACGGCGGCGCTGGCCGGGACAGTAATTGCGGTCCCGGTGGTGAATCCCCCGGCCCACTGGGCGGTGCAGCGGACGAGCCCGGTGGACGGCGCGAATCTGGCTCGCGTATTTCCGGGTAATCCCGATGGCACGCTTTCCGAACAGATCGCGGCGGTGCTGGCGCGGGAGGTGATCGGGCGAGCCGATTTCTACTTAGACCTGCACAGCGGCGGCGTGCGGTATGCGATGCCGTCGATGGCCGGTTACGCCTCCTTCGACGGGCGCGGGCGGGCAGCCGCAGAGGCGTTCGGCGCGCCTGTCATCTGGGGGCATCCGGTGATCGAGCCCGGGCGAACGATCTCCTCGGCGCGTGACCGCGGCATTCCGTTTCTGTACGTCGAGGCGTGGGGCGCGGGGCGGATTGCACCGGCCGATCTGGCGATGATGCGCCGGGGTGTGTTCAACCTGCTGCGGCACCTGGATATGCTGCCCGGCGAGCCCGAAATTCCGGCGCCACCGCGAAGGCTGAGCGGGGTTGGCAATACCGACGATGGGCTGGCGGCGGGGGTGGATGGGTTCCTGCTCTTGGAGGTCGCGCTGTTGGACCGCGTGGCGGCCGGACAGCGGCTGGGACGGCTGGTGGATCTGTTGGGAAACACGCTCGAAACCTACTCGGCGCCGCGCGCAGGCACAATCGCGCTGACCCATGAGATGCCGATTGTGCGAAAGGGCGATACCCTATTCCTTTTAGCGGACGAAGAATGAGCCAATACAACTTTCAAGTCGCGGCGCGGGAAGCGCGCATACGGGCGAACACGCCGGGGTCGCTGGGCGCCTATGAGCGGTCGCAGAAGAGTCTGGCGGGCGGGGTGTCGACCGCGCTGCGCCGTTCGGCTAAGCCGTATCCGATGTTCTACTCCCACGGCGAGGGCGCCTGGATCACCGACGTCGATGGGAACAAGTTCATCGACTACACGCTGGCCTGGGGGCCGCTGATTCTCGGGCACGCCCCGGCGGCGGTGAACGATGCATTGGCAGCGCAATTGACGAAGGGGCATACCTTCGGCGCGCAGCATGCATTGGAGTACGAGGCTGCCGAACTGCTGTGCGAGGCGATTCCGTGCGCCGATAAAGTGGCGTTTGCCAACAGCGGTACGGAGATCGTGCAGGTGGCTCTGCGCCTGGCGCGCGCGGTGACGGGCCGGATGTTGTATTTGAAGTTTGAGGGGCACTATCACGGCTGGGACGATAGCGTGCTGGTGAGCTATAAGCCGGGGGCGCAAGACTGCGGTTCGATGACGCCGATCCCGGTGGGGACGGGGCAGCGACCGTGGTCGGGCGCGGTGGTGGCGCGTTGGAACGACCGGGCGAGCGTGGATGCCGCCTTCGCGGCGCACGCCGGGGAGATCTCCGCAATTATCTGTGAGCCGATGTTGTGCAACAGCGGGTGTCTGCCGCCGGCCGAGGGGTTCCTTGCCTATCTGCGGGAGAAGGCGACGGCCGAGGGCGCGTTGCTGATTTTTGACGAAGTGATCACCGGGTTCCGCTTGGCCCTGGGCGGCGGGCAGGCCTACTACGGCGTGACGCCGGACGTGGCGACGTTTGCCAAGGCGTGCGGCGGCGGGCTCCCGGTATCGGTGTTGGCCGGGCGCGACGAGTACATGAGCTGGATTGCCGAAGGCCGCATGGTGCATGCCGGGACGCTGAACGGGAATCCGCTAGGGTTGGCGGCGACGGTGGCTTCGTTGCAGACGTTGACGCCGGCGGTGTACGAACAACTGGACCGGCTGGGGCGGCAGTTGCGCGCCGGGCTGGAGGAAGCGCTACGGGCCAAGGGCATTTCGATGGTGACGACCGGAGAAGGAGCGGTGTTTCAAATCCACTTCCAGCCGGAGATCCCGCACGAGTATCGCGACACGCTGGCGACCGATAAGGCGCTGTACGCCGATTTCCTGATGGCGCTGCTGGATGCCGGGGTGCTGGCGCTGCCGGATGGGCGCTGGTATCTGAGCGCGGCCCATGGAGCCGAGGTGGTGGAAGAGACGTTGCGGCGGGTTCGCGGCCTATGAAGCTGCTGCTGATGGCGGCGGGCGTGGCGGCGTTGGCCGCCGACTTTGCGCCCGCCGTGCCCGGCAACATGCGCAACTCTGAGGCCGACGCGCTTGTGCTGCGCGACGGGCGGCTCTTGCTGGCGTGGACGGAGTTTCTGGGCGACGGGAAGTCGGACTGGACCGGGGCGCGGCTGTCGGCGCGGATCTCCTCCGACCAGGGGACGACCTGGGGCGAACGGTTCACGCTGCAGGAAAATATCGGCAAGATGAACGTCATGGAGCCCGATCTGCTGCGGCTGAAGAGCGGGAAGGTGCTGTTCCTGTTCGCGCGAAAGAACTCCGAGGCCGATTGCGCGCCGATGGTGCGGATCTCTAAAGACGACGCGAAGACCTTTTCGCCACCGGTGCCGATGCGGATTACGCCTGCGCCGTCGTATACGGGGTTCAACCACGACCGGGCGATTCAGTTGCGGAGCGGGCGGGTTCTGATGCCTTTGTTTTTCACCACTGACTATCGCGTGGATCCGCATATCCGGTCGCGGATCTATTACTCCGATGACGAGGGCGCGAGCTGGAAGCCGAGTGAGACGGTGCTGGAC
>CANIFK010000298.1 GCA_947466555.1 Acidobacteriota bacterium
ACCGGATTGGCCGGATTGTAGTTCGGATTCACCCGCGTCGACTGCGGGTCGTACACCGCCAGCGGCACCCCGGCATTGTCCACGGTCTGCGAAAAATCGCCCGTCCGCTCCTCCGGAATCGCGATCGTGCGCAAAAAAGAACGTCCAATCCGCTCCCGCACGCCCTCATACGACACGTTGAAGAACGTCTTCCGCGAGCCATCGTACAGCTTCGGAATCACCACCGGCCCGCCCACGTTGAACCCGAACTGGTTCCGCCGCAACATGTTCCGGCTCCCGCCGCGCTGCACCACGTCGTGCGGCGTCGCGTCCAACTTGTCGTTCCGGAAATTCTCGAAAATGCGCCCATGCCAGCCGGATTTCGCCGCGGAACTGTGCACACGCTTCCCCGGCGCATCCGGGCGCAAACCCAGATCTCTCGTCAGGACCTTGAACTCTTCTACCGCTCTCTCTAATTCGGTCTGGGGCTTCGGTGGTTGCGTTCGGGGCCGCTGCGGTTGTTGCCATCCATAAGCGGTCGCGGCGGACAGAATACAAACTGCGAGCCACCGCGTCGAGTGTCGCATACTAACAGTGTACTCAGATGAGACTCGGCGAACTAGCGCAACGATTGGGAGCCGTTCTGCATGGCGATGCGGAACTGGAAATTCACGGGGTCGCGGGCATGGAACATGCCGCGCCCGGACACCTCACGTTCCTCGCAAACCCTAAATACGCGCCCAAAGTGAAGGGCACCCAGGCCTCGGCCATCCTCGTCACCCAGCCGGTGACCGACATGCCCATCGCCTCCCTGGTCAGCGCGAATCCGTACCACGATTTCGCCCGCGCCCTGGAGATGTTCTACCAGCCCCCGCGCCCCGCCCCCGGCATCCATCCGCTGGCCTTTGTCGACCCCACCGCCACCGTCGGCCCGGACGCCTCCATCGCCCCCTTCGCCTACGTCGGCCCGAACGTGAAAATCGGCGCCCGCTGCACGCTCTTTCCCCATGCCGTCGTCTACGAAGGCGCCGAAATCGGCGACGATTTCCTGGCTCACTCCCACGCCGTCGTCCGCGAATTCTGCCGCGTTGGCCACCGCGTCATCCTCCAGAACAACACCGTCATCGGCGGCGATGGCTTCGGCTTCGCCAAGACCAAACAGGGCACCCATTACAAAATCGTCCAGTCCGGCATCACCGTACTCGAAGACGATGTCGAGATCCAGTCGCTCACCGCGATCGACCGCGCCACCGTCGGCGAAACCCGCATCGAACGCGGCGCCAAGATCGACAACCTCGTCCAGGTCGGCCACGCCAGCGTCGTCGGCCAGGACAACATCATCTGCTCCCAAGCCGGCCTCGCCGGCAGTTCCATCCTCAAGAAAAACGTCCTCCTCGCCGGCCAGGTCGGTATCAGCGGCCACCTGACGATCAACGACAACGCCATCATCTACGCCCAGTCCGGCATCGGCCACGACGTCCCCGCGGGCGCCGTCATGTCCGGCTCGCCCGCCTTCGACGCCCGCGTCTGGCTGCGCGCCATCACGGCCTTCCAGAAACTTCCCGACATGCTCCGCACGATGCGAGAATTGGAAAAACGCGTCGCCGAATTGGAAGCCACCCCCGAGGCCAAACAACAATGAACGACAAATTCGTCCGGCCCCCGTTGGCCTTTGAAGACGGCGAGTTTCTCCACTCACCGGAAGCCCGCAGCGTCCGCATTCTCAGCGAATATCTGAAGCCGCTCGGCGTCTTCCGCAAACACCGCATTCGCGATACCGTCGCCTTCTTCGGCTCGGCCCGCATAAACCCCGAAGGCCCGCTCAGCCAATACTACGAAGAGGCCCGCGTCCTGGCCGGCAAAGTCACCCAGTGGAGCGATTCCCTGCCCCACCACAATCGCCGCTTCGTCGTCTCCACCGGCGGCGGCCCGGGCATCATGGAAGCCGCCAACCGCGGCGCCATGGAGGCCGGCGGCAAGACCATCGGCCTCAACATTCGCCTGCCCTTCGAGCAACTCCCCAACCCCTACATCTCCCCCGAACTCTCGCTCGAATTCGGCTACTTCTTCCTCCGCAAATTCTGGTTCGCCTATCTCGCCAAAGCCCTCGTCGTCTTCCCCGGCGGCTTCGGCACCATGGATGAACTGTTCGAAATCCTCACCCTCGTCCAGACCCGCAAACTACATAAGGAGATGATCGTCATCCTCTACGGCAGCGCCTTCTGGAAGGAGATTTTCAACTTCGAGGCCCTCGCCAAACACGGCATGATCTCGCCCGAAGATCTCAACATCTTTCAGTTCGCCGACGACCCCGATTCGGCCTTCACCATTCTGCGCGACGGTCTGACGCGCCTTTACCTGAGCCCCGAGGACATGGCCGAACCGGACATCGCGCCCGGCATCGCCCATACGCGCAACGAGTGACCACGCCCGACTCCAAAATGGACATGGCCGGCGGCGCGCCCGCCCGGCGGCCCTTCAACTGGCGCGACGCGCTCGGTAAGCTCGAGATCGCCACCCTCTCGCTCCTCGTCCTTGTCCCCCTGCTCACTACCCTCATGCCGGGCTCGGTCCTCGTGCCCATCGCCTCCATGGCGCTGTTCGTGGTCGGTGTCTGGTGCCTCTTCCGCTGGCTCCGCAGGGGCGTCCGCCACGCCATCTGGCGCCTGCGCAACCGCCTCCTGCTGAGCTACGTTTTCATCGCCGTCGTCCCTGTTTTGTTGCTCGGCGTGCTTGGCCTTCTCGGCGCCTGGGCCATCTCGGGCCAGGTCGCCGTGTATCTCGTCACCCAGGAGTTTCAACAGGATCTCGATGCGCTCCGCGGCAGCGCCACCGCCATGATCCGCTCCACCGCGGACCCCACTGGCCCGCCCCCGGCCCGCATCGTCAACTTCCTCTCCGCCCGCTTCCCTGGCATTGAAATTCTTCTCACTACGGGCAACAAACCCATCCTCCGCGTCCCCGACGATTCCACCCTCTCGCACCCCACCGACGAAACCGTCGAAATCACCAGCGCCGTCCTCAAAGACGGCCTGCTCTACTCCGGAGTCCATCTCCATTCGCAGGAAGGCCAGGTCACCTTCCTCGTCCCCATTCGCAAAAAATACCTGCAAAGCCTCATCCCGAACCTCGGCGAAATCACCCTGGTCGACTTCATCACCAACGCCGTCGACGGTCGCCGCCAAATGCATCTCCACGAAGACACCAACGGCAAAGTCAACGAAATCCTCTCCACCCGCGCCATCGCCCCGGCTGTCAACTTCTTCGATTTCCAGGTCCTCTGGGGCATGCCCATCGGCGTCTACGTCTGGGATCAACCCAAGCAGGAAGGCAAAGCCGTCCTCGGCGTCCACACCCGCATCTCACAGGTATTCCGCGTCATCTTCTCGCAGAAGGCCGACTGGGACCAACCCTGGCTCATCAACGTCTTCTACGCCATCGCCATCGCCTTCCTGCTCGTTGAAATCATCGCCCTCATCATCGGCATCTCCATGACCCGAACCATGACGCGCGCCGTGCACTTTCTCTACGAAAGTACCCAGCGCGTCCAGGCCGGCGACTTCTCCTACCGCATCCCCGTCAAGGGCAACGACCAGCTCGCCAACCTCGGCCAAAGCTACAACATGATGGCCGAAAATCTCGACCGGCTCCTCAAAGTCGCCAAGGAAAAGGAGCGTCTCCAGGCCGATCTCGATATCGCCAAAGAGGTCCAGGAACAGCTCTACCCGCGCACCGTCCCCAACGTCGAAGGCCTGCAAATCACCGCGCTCCTCAACCCCGCCAAATCGGTCTCCGGCGATTATTACGACTACCAGAAGTTCAACGATCACCACTGCGCCATCGCTCTCGGCGACGTCGCCGGCAAGGGCATCTCCGCCGCCCTGCTCATGGCCAACATCCAATCGGCCCTCCGCGCGCAGATCCGCACCGTGCAGGAAACCGGCGGCGAAATCTGCACGGCCACCGTCGTCTCCCATCTCAACAAGCATCTGGCCGCCAACACCACCACCGAAAAGTACGCCACGTTCTTTTTCTCCGTCTACGATGAACGCACCGGTGAACTCGTCGCCACCAACGCCGGCCACCTGCCGCCCATCCTCCTCCGCGGCAATGAGGTCCTCCGGCTCGACGTCAACGGCATGGTGGTCGGCGTCTTCCCCTTCGCCAAATATGACTCCAGCCGGATCACACTGGAGAAGGGCGATATCCTCATCCTCTACACCGACGGCATCACCGAGCCCGAAAACGAATACGACGAAATGTTCGGTGAGGACCGTCTCATCGAAACAGTCCAGCGCGCGGCCAACAAGCCCAACGAAGAGATCCTCCGCGAAGTCTTCGACGCCGTCAACCAGTGGACCTTCGCGCCCGATTCGGCCGACGACATGACCATGATGATTATCCGCCGCGTATGATCAACCAACGCCGCAGCGACGCCGAATGGACACGCTTCAAACGCCGCGTCGCCCAGATCATCATCGCCATCGCCACCGTCATCGGCATCGGCATCGCCGGCTACATGACCTTCGCCAAATACCCGCTCTTCGAAGCGGCGTACATGGCGCTCACCACCATCACCACTATCGGCTACGGTGAGGTCCTCCCACTTGGCCCCACCGGCCGCGTGTTCAACATGTTCTACATCGTCATCGGCGTCGCCACCGTGCTCGTCGCCTTTGGCGTGCTCACCCAGGCCATGATCGAACTGGAGCTGAGCGGGTACTTACAGAAAAGGCGGAGACGCCGCATGATAGACAATCTCAAATCCCATTTCATCGTCTGCGGCTACGGCCGCGTCGGGCGCAGTGCCTCAGAAGAGCTCAAGAAATCCGGGGTCCCCATCCTCGTCGTCGACAAAAATGAGGAGCGTGTCGAACGCGCCATCCAGGCCGGCCTGCTCGCCGTCGCCGCCGATTCCACCCGCGACGAAGTCCTCCGCGACGTCGGTATCGACCGCGCCCGCGGCCTCATCGCCGCCCTCGCCACCGACGCCGACAACACCTACCTCATCCTCACTGCCAAGGCCCTCAACCCGCTCCTCCCCGTCGCCACCCGCGTCAGTGAAGAGGAGTCCGAACGCAAGCTCCGCCGCGCCGGCGCCGACGTCGTCTTCGCACCCTACACCATCACCGGCCAGCGCCTCTCCCAATCCCTCCTCAAGCCCCACGTCAACGAGTTCATCGATTTCACCACCGGCAACGACATGGGCCTCGATATCCGCATCGAACAGGTGCAGGTCTCGGCCACATCCGAATACGTCTCCAAATCCCTCCGCCAGGCCCAACTCCGCGCCGACTTGGGCGTCATCGTCCTCGCCATCCGCAAGGTTAGCGGACAGATGATTTTCAACCCGCCCGCCGACGCGGAAATCGGCGCCGGGGATCACTTAATCGTCATGGGCCAACCCGCGCAGCTCCGCCGCCTGGAAGAGCTCATGGAGGAGAAGTTCGCGTGAAGATCCTCACCGCCGCCGAAATGCGCGAGGTCGATCGCCGCACCATCGAAGCCGGCATCCCCGGCCTCATCCTCATGGAGAACGCCGCCCACCGCGTCGTCGAAGTCCTCGAACGCGAATGCGCCCCGCTCCGCGAACAGCGCGTGCTCATCTTCTGCGGCAAAGGCAACAACGGCGGCGACGGTCTCGCCATCGCCCGTCTCCTGCACGTCCGCTACCGCCTCGCCTCGCTCGATGTCATCCTTTCCGCCAAGCCCAGTGAACTGAGCGGCGACGCCGCGGCCAACCTCCAGATGCTCCGCGCCAGCGGCTTTGAAGCCATCCATGATCAGGTCCCCGACGAAGCCCGCGGCGCCACGCTGATCATCGACGCCCTCCTCGGCACCGGCATCGATGGCGACGCCCGCGGCCGCGCCGCCGAACTCATCATCGAACTCTCCTTCGCCTTCCCCGGCGCCAAAATCTGCGCCGTCGATCTCCCCAGCGGCATGGCCTCCGATTCCGGCAACTCCGGCACCCCCGTCGCCCGTGCCCACTTCACCGTCACCTTCACCGCCCCCAAGCTCTGCCACGCCCTCCCGCCCAACTGCGATCGCGTAGGCCAGCTCACCGTCGGCCGCATCGGCTCGCCCGATTCGCTCCTCGAAGACATCCCCCGCACCTTGAACTCGCCGTCCCAATTCGCCGACCTCCTCGAACCCCGCGCCGCCGCCGGCCACAAAGGAACCTACGGCCACGTTCTGGTCATCGCCGGCGCCCGCAATAAGCCCGGCGCGGCCGCCATGTCCGGCATCGCCGCCCTCCGCGCCGGCGCGGGCCTCGTCACCGTCGCCAGCGCCGCCAGCGCCATCGGAGCCATCGCCGCCCGCACCCCGGAACTGATGACCGTGCCCCTCCGCGAAACCGAATCCGGCGCCATCGCCGATCAGGACCTGAGCGAAATCTTGAAAGGCAAAACCGTAGTCGCCATCGGCCCCGGCCTCGGCACAGAACCGGAAACCGTCGCCCTCGTCCGCCGCCTCGTCGCCGACACGCCGCAGCTCATGATCATCGATGCCGACGCTCTCAACGCCCTCGCCGGCGTCGAATGGTCCGGCGCCGCCGGCCCCCGCATCATGACGCCCCACCCCGGAGAAATGCAGCGCCTCCAAGGCCGCAAAGTCGAAGACCGCATTACCGATGCCCGCGACCTCGCCCGCTACTGGGGCGTCACGCTCCTGCTCAAAGG
>CANIFK010000299.1 GCA_947466555.1 Acidobacteriota bacterium
AGGCCGAAGAGGTCGCGAATGGAAAAGCGGCGGACGATGCGTTGGCCGATGCAGCGACGGGCCGGAGAGGCCATTTCGATGACGTCGGCACCTTCGCGTTCCAGTTCCACGCGGGCGGCGGTTTCCCCGCCCCCATCATTTACCCATTGCCAGTCGACGACGGCGAAGGGGATCCACTTGGGACGGCGCAGGCGGTAACCGGTGGGTTGGGGGACGCCGGTGTCGAGATCGAGTTCGCCCGGCGTTGTGGCCTTGCGGGTGCGATTGAAGACGATGGCGGCGGTGAGCAGGGTGCACAGCAGGAGGGCGATGAGCACCAGGGCTCCACCGAGACCGGCGACGAGAAGCACGAGATCCCGCACGAGAACGCCGTAGACCCACATGGCGGTGGCGAAGAGGCCCAGGAAGGCCACGCCGGTGCGCGTAAAAGGGAAGAGGCCGATGATGGCCAGCACCCACGAACGGAAGTAGCGCCGCCAGACGCGCCCGAACGGCGCCGCGACGCGACCGGTGATTCTGCGAATTGCTGCTGTCGATCGAACCGTCATTCGCCGAGGGGATTTCCTTCTACCTTGATTTTGACGTACTCTACTCTAGTTTCGGTACGATGACTCCATCTAATCGCTCTTCTCGCCGCACCTTTCTCTCCGCCGCCTTCGGGGCGGGAGCTGTTTGCGCACAAACGCGGCGCAAACCTAATTTTATCGTTGTCCTGGTGGACGATTTGGGATGGCGGGACTGGGGCTGCTACGGGCACCCGTACCACGAGACGCCGCACCTGGACGCGTTAGCCGCGGAGAGCGTCAAATTTACACAGGCCTACGCGGCCTGTCCGGTGTGTTCGCCGACACGAGCGTCGCTGATGACCGGCCGCTACCCGGCCCGGCTGCATCTTACCGATTGGATCCCCGGGCGGAAGCAGTGGCCCACGTCCAAACTCCTCACCGTACCCTTTGAACAGCAACTCCCCCTCGCTGAAACAACTCTCCCAGAAACGCTCAAGCCACTCGGCTACCGGAGCGCCAGTATCGGAAAGTGGCACCTCGGCGGGGAGGGATTCGCGCCGACCGATCAGGGATTCGACGTCAATATTGGCGGGGACCATCGTGGTTCGCCGCCCGGCTACTTCGGACCGTTCAATCTGGTGAATCTGAAGGGGGGCACCAAGGCCGACCTGCTCACAGACCGGCTGACCGAGGAAGCCGCACAGTTCATTGGCGACGCCGCTGGCCGCCCGTTTCTTGTCTATCTGCCGCACTATACCGTTCATACTCCGATTCAAGCGCCAGATGCGCTGGTGGAGAAGTATCGCCGCAAGATGGCATCGTTGGGAGTAGACGGCAATCCGACGTATGCCGCCATGGTCGATACACTCGATCAGTCTATCGGCAGGTTGCGCGAAAAAGTGAAGGCCGCCGGGTTGGATAACGACACGGTGTGGATTGTCACGTCGGACAACGGCGGGTTGCGGTTCGAGGGGAAGGCGCCGAAACCGGTCACCGACAACACGCCGGCCCGGAACGGGAAGGGCCATTTGTACGAGGGCGGGATCCGGGTGCCGTTGTTGATCCGCTGGCCGGGGGTAACGCGGGGGGGAACCACTTCGGCGATGCCGGTGACGACGCCAGACCTGTTCGCGACGGTGGTGGAGATTGCCGGGGCGCGGCCTCGGCAGACGATCGACGGGCGGTCGCTGGCGCCATTGCTACGCGGCGGCCGGATGAGTGATTCAGCGCTGTTCTGGCACTATCCGCACTACAGCAACCAGGGAGGCACACCGGGCGGGGCGATCCGCGACGGAGAGTGGAAGCTGATTGAGTTTTACGAGGACGGACGGGTGGAGTTGTACCACTTGGCGAGCGACGCCGGGGAGCGGCTGAACCTGGCGGAGAAGCATCGCGACCGGGCTCGGCAGATGCGGGCGCGGTTGGATGCGTGGCGGAAATCAGTCGGCGCGGTGATGCCGAAGGTGAATCCGGCTTACGACCCGGCGACGGCGGACCAGGGATTGACGGGCGCAGAGAAGCCGACGGCGCCGATCGGGTAGCGCTACTTGCGGCGGAAGATCTTGCGGATCTGTGGCCGGAACTCCTCGAACAGATTGCTGACGAACCGGCCGGCGTAATAGCCGCCGATGCGTACGGTGCAATCGCGGTTGGAGATGACGCTTTCGGGCATGTAGAGTTTCTGGGTGAACGAACCGGCCACCATACCGGCGGCCTTCGCGGCGCCGAAATAGTAGTTGCCATTGGCGTAGCGGCTCAACACGGCTTGGCGGGCGGCTTCGCCGATGCGGCGGGAGAATTTGCCGGTCGCCTTCGGGAAATAGCGGGGGTCCTCTTTCCAGATGGCGCCGAGTCCGATTTCGGTCGTGTTAGAAATCGTGTTGATGGCGACGCGCGAGGCGTAGCGTTTGCCGAAACCTTCCCAGGTCCCTTCCCACTCCACCGGGCGATCCTGCCAGGTCCGCATCGCGGCCACGGCCGGGCCGGAGATCAGAAAGCTCCGCAGGCGAAACGTGTCCTGCACATAAAACTTGGCGCGCTCTCCACCTGTCATCGAGGAGTAGACCTGCGAGTGCAGGGGAAGAAGAGCCAGGAAGGACAGGGAAGCAAGAAACCGCATGAGCACTTCCTACTTTGGCAGAAAAAGGAGGAGTGTGGCGAGGAAGGCCAGGGCGACGACGCTATTGACGAATACCTTTTCGGGCATAATGACGAGAAGCTTGCGGCCGGTGAGGGCGCCGATGATGACGAAGGGAGCCATGGCGAGATCGAAACTGAGCGACTGGGAGGAGAAGAGACCGAGTTTGGTGTAGACCGGGACCTTACTCAAATTGACGATGAAGAAGAACCAGGCACCGGTGGCGACGAACTCCTCGCGCGGGAGTTTTTTGCTCAGCAGGTACATGTTCATGATGGGCCCGGCGGCGTTGGCGACCATGGTGGCAAAACCGGCGGAGGTGCCGTAGAAGCCGGCGTGTTTCCAATCGGCGGGTGGGACCGGAGCTGTGCTGCGCTGACGCCAGAGGTAGAGCAGCAACATGACGAGAGAGATCGTGCCCACTGTTGGACGGATGAGTTGGTCCGGATAGCCGAGCATGACTGCGCCGCCTGCCATGCCGAGCATGACCCAAGGCAGCAGAGAAAACAGCGCGCCCGCGGCGGCGTGGCGGCGGTAGTAGACGACGGCAAAGGCATCGGCGCAAATCAGCAGCGGCACTACCCAGGCGGCGGAGTAGCGGGCATCGCCGACGATGAGAACGAACAGCGGAACCGACAGGATGCCGAACCCTGGCACGCCGGTTTTAGCGACTCCGATGCTGAAGGCACACATGGCACTGAGGAGCCACTTGTAGATAGAAAAATCTGGCATGCAACCAAATGAGGAAGAGGTGAGTCTATCATGCAAGGATGCCTTTTTTCGGATTTGTGTTCGTAGCGGCGCAGTTTATGGCGACGCTGGAACCGAAGACAATTAGCGCTTTTGACCAGTATGTACGGACCGTGGACGCGCAAATCGTGGCACGGAACGGAGGAGCGGAGCCTCTAGCCGGCCGGCCGGTGGGTATTTTCCGGAACGAATCGGCTGAGATCAGCAAGGGACTGGTGCAGGATTGGACGGCAGTGTCGTTTATTCCAGGCGCTAAGAAGGCGCAGGCGATACCGGTGCTGGAAGACTTTGCGCGGCATGGGTCGATTTATCCGGAGGTGCTGGAAGGGCGCGTTGAAAAGCGGGAGCCTGGCCGTGTTTTCGGATATCACCGGATACGGAAGAAGAAAGTCATGGAGGTCAATCTGGAGGCGCGGTACGCCGTCGACCAGGTGCCGGTGGCGGCGAACCGGTATTTCAGCCGGTCGACCGCAATAGAGATTATTGAGATTGATGACGCGGGGACAAAGAAAGAGCGACGGCTGCCGCCGGGGCAGGACCACGGTTTCTTGTGGCGGTTGCAGACGTATTGGACTTTGGAAGAGACGCCGCAGGGGTTGTGGATGGAGGTCCGGTCGGTCAGCCTGACGCGCGATGTGCCGGCGGGGTTGGGATGGGTGATCAAGCCATTGCTGCGCGACCTGCCGAAGGAGTCGTTGGAAACAGTGATGGAAGCGACGAAGAAGGCCGTGCTGGCAGCGAAGTAGATTCGATACGCTGGTTGTCCATGCGTATCTCACGGCGTCATTTCCTTGCATCGGCGGCGGCGGTGGCCGCGCCGGCTTCCCGGCCGAATATCGTGTTCGTGATCACCGATGACCAGGGTTATGGGGACATCGGGCGACACGGCAATCCGGTATTGAAGACGCCGAGCATGGACGCGCTGCACGATGAATCGCTGCGATTGACGAATTATCACGTCAGCCCGACGTGCGCGCCGACGCGGTCGGCATTGATGACCGGGCGCTACTCGGACCTAGTGGGGCCGTGGCATACGATCCAGGGCCGGAGCATCCTGCATCACGACGAGGCGACGATGGCCGACTGCTTCCGGGCGGGCGGGTATCGCACCGGCATTTTCGGGAAGTGGCACTTGGGGGACAACTATCCGTGCCGCCCGCAGGATCGCGGGTTCGACGAGGTGTTGGTGCTGGGAGGCGGCGGGATCTGGCAGACCCCAGACCACTTCGGCAACGACTACTTTGATGACACGTATCTGCACAACGGCAAGCCGGAAAAGTTCACAGGGTATTGCACGGATGTGTTCTTTGGCGCGGCGCAGAAGTTCATCGCCGAGTCGGCACGGCTGCGGAAACCGTTCTTCTGTTACCTGCCGACGAACGCGCCGCACGGGCCGATGTGGGCTCCGGCGGAGAATGAGGCGCACTACAAGGGGCAAAAGGAATCGGGCTTCTTCGGGATGATCGAGAACATCGACGAGAATCTGGGGCGTTTGCGCGGGTATTTGCAGACGGCTGGGTTGGCGTCGAACACGATCTTCATTTTCACGACGGATAACGGGACAGCTTCCGGGGCGCAGGTTTTCAATGCGGGCATGCGCGGGAACAAGGGCTCGGCTTATGAGGGAGGACACCGGGTGCCGTTCTTCCTGCACTGGCCGGCGGGCGGGTTCAGCGCCAATCGGCCGATCGATACGTTGACGGCGCACATCGATGTGTTGCCGACGCTGCTGGAGATGACGGGCGTGAAGCGGACAAAGGGGAAGGAGTTGCATGGGCGGTCGCTGGCGCCGTTGTTCAAGGGAGCGGCCGGGCCGGCGCGGTCGATCGTCGTCGATTCGCAACGGGAGGAGAACCTGTTGCCTTGGCGGCAGGCGGCGGTGATGACGCAGGAATGGCGATTGGTGAGCCCGGGACTGGGGGGCGCGGGTGAGCCAAAGAAGTTGGAACTGTTCGATATGCGGAAGGATCCGGGCCAGAAGCGGGACGTGGCGGCGGAGCATCCGGATGTTGTCGCGCGCCTGCGGCGGGACTATGAGACTTGGTGGGCGATGGTCTCGAAGCGGGCTGGCGAGTATGCGCGGATTATCCTCGGCGATCCGCATGAAAACCCGGTGCGGATGACGGCGCATGACTGGCACGGCGAGGGCGCGACGAAGACGTGGAATCAGGCGTCGATTCTCCGCGGACCGGACGCGAATGGGTTCTGGGCGGTGTTGGTGCGGGCGGGGCGGTATCGGGTGGAGTTGCGCCGGTGGCCGCGAGAGTTGGATCTGCCGCTGGGCGCCGCCTATACGCCGCCGGCCGATAATCGGGAGAAGACGGCGGGAAAGGCGATTGGTGGGATCGAGAAGGCGCGGTTGCGGGTTGGCGCGGTGGATAAGACGATGGCGGTTGTCCCGGGCGAGAGGGCGGCGGTATTCGAAGTCGATTTGCCGGGCGGGCCCGCGGAGTTGCAGACGTGGCTGATCTCGCGGGACGGCAGCGAGCGGGGTGCTTATTTTGTTTATGCGGAAAAGCTGGGAAACTCTAAACGCTGAGCCAGTATCATTGAGACTATGGCCCGTTTTTTGATCATTTTGTTGCTACTCAGCCTTTCCGGCTGCACCCAGCTCTATTACAAGGCGCAGGAGAAGATCGGCAACGAGAAGCGCGACATTCTGGTGGACCGGATAAAGAAGGGCCGGGAGGATCAGGACAAGGCCAAGGAACAGTTCAAGTCCACGATGGAGGCGTTCCAGGCGGCCACCGGATTCAAGGGCGGGCAGACCGAAGAGGTCTATAAAAAGCTGAGGAAAGAGTACGACGAGGCGGCGGACAAGACCAAGAAGGTCAGCGACCGCATCGCATCGATTGAGCAGGTCTCCGGCGACATGTTCAGCGAATGGGACAAGGAACTGGCCGGTATGAGCAATGCCGATTTGCGGAGCAAGAGCAATGTTCTGCTGAAGGCCACGCGGCGGCGGTATGCCGATCTGATCCGGAAGATGAAGGCAGTGGAATCGAAGGCGAAGCCGGTATTGAAGGCATTTGAGGATCAGGTGTTGTTCATCAAGCACAACCTGAACGCGGAGGCGATCACGTCGTTGAAATCGAACGTGGTGAAGATGGACGCCGATGTACAGATTTTGATCCGCGACATTGAGACGTCCACAAAAGAGGCCGACGCGTTTATTGCCTCGCTACCGCAGGGTTCTTAACCGGCAGCCGGGCGCCGACGGACTTGCGCCAGGTATCGAGCTTGGCGTGTAGTTCGTGCGCTTTGGCG
>CANIFK010000300.1 GCA_947466555.1 Acidobacteriota bacterium
ATGAAAACCTACCTACTGCTGGCCGCCCTCACCAGCCTTCTGCTCGTCGCCGGTCAGGCCATGGGCGGCCGCTCCGGCCTGCTGCTCGCCCTCACCTTCTCCGTCGTCATGAACGTCGGGTCCTACTGGTTCTCCGACACGATCGTCCTCCGCATGCATAATGCCCAGGAGATCGGCCCCAACGATTCGCCCCAGATCTTCCAAATGGTCCAGCGCCTCGCCCAGCGCGCCCAGATCCCCATGCCCAAGGTCTACATCATCCCCGACGATTCGCCCAACGCCTTCGCCACCGGCCGCAGCCCCGCCAAAGGCGCCGTCGCCATGACCGAAGGCATCCTCCGCGTCCTCAACATGGACGAACTTGAAGGCGTCCTCGCCCACGAGCTCGGCCACATCGCCCACCGCGACACCCTCATCATGACCGTCTCCGCCACCATCGCCGGCGCGCTTTCTTCGCTAGGCAACATGGCCATGTGGGGCGCCATGTTCGGCGGCGGCCGTTCCCACGATGACGACGAAGGCGGGCACCCCGCCGCCATGCTGGCAAGCGCCATCATCGCCCCGTTCGCCGCCATGCTCATCCAGATGGCTATCTCCCGCTCCCGCGAATTCCTGGCCGATGAAGCCGCGGCCAAATACTCCGGCAAACCCGAAGCCCTGGCCAGCGCCCTGCGCAAAATCGAAGCCTGGAGCCACCGCATCCCCATGGAGTCCGGCTCCCCCGCCACCGCTCATATGTACATCTCCAACCCCTTCTCCGGCGGCATGGCCAACCTCTTCAGCACCCATCCCCCGACGGCCGAACGCGTCGCCCGCCTGGAGCGGATGCGGGGGCACGCATGACGGCGACCGACGTCGCCCTCTTCCCCTTCGCCGATTACTGGTGGTTCTATCTCGCCTTCACCGCGGCGGTGCTGCTACTCCTCGTCCTTGACCTCGGCCTTTTCCACCGTAAGGCCCATACCGTCTCCTTCACCGAAGCCGGCACCTGGACCTTCGTCTGGGCCGTCATGGCCCTCGCCTTCTGCTTCGGCCTCTACCAATACTGTCTCTGGGCCTTCCCGCAGGACCCGCGCCTGATGGCCATTCCCGGCTTCAACACCGCCGCTGAAGCCAAACAAGTGGCGCTCGAATTCCTCACCGGCTACGTCCTCGAAGAATCGCTCTCGGTCGACAACATGTTCGTCTTCGTCGTCGTCTTCGGCTTCTTCGGCATCCCGCAGCAGTACCAGCACCGCGTCCTGTTCTTCGGCATCATCGGCGCCCTCGCCTTCCGCGCCATCTTCATCGCCCTCGGCTCGGCGCTACTGCATTTCCAATGGATGATCCTCGTCTTCGGCGGCATCCTCATCGTCACCGGCTTGAAGATGATGTTCTCGAGCGACGAAGCCATCGACCCGGAGCACAACAAAATTCTCCGGCTGATAAAACGCTTCGTCCCCATCACCAACACGCTCCACGGCTCCCACTTCTTCCACATCGAAAACGGCAAGCGCTACGGCACCCCGTTGCTGCTCTGCCTCGTGTTCCTCGAAATGACCGACATCCTCTTCGCCGTCGATTCGGTCCCCGCCATCTTCGGCGTCACCCAGGAGCCCCTCATCGTCTTCACATCGAACATCTTCGCCATCCTCGGCCTGCGGAGCCTCTTCTTCCTGCTCGCCGGCGCCGTGCATCTCTTTCACCTGCTCAAGTACGGCCTCTCGGTGGTCCTCATCTTCGTGGGTCTCAAAATGGCGTGGCTCAACAGCCTCTTCAACGGCCATTTCCCCATCCTGCTCTCGCTCGGCATCATCCTGGGCGTCATCGGCGCGTCGATCGTGCTCTCGCTCGCCTTCCCCAAGAAACCCGACGAGCAACCCGCCGCCTAACGGCCAAATCAAACAGCCAACCGACGGTCCGGACTCGCCCTTCATTCCGTTCGCATACGGCTCCACCACGTTCAGCAAATACCGCTCCGCCGCCCCGCCATCCACCGCCACCGTCATCAACTGGCTCGGCGCCGGCACGTTCGGCGTCCACGATACCTGCACCTCTCCGTACTGCATCCGCGCGTCACAAACGAGCGTCAGCCGGTACAAATCCGCCGCACCCACCGTCCGCACAATCCCCGCCGTCACCACCGGCCCAGCCTCGCGCACCTGCCACTCCTCCGCCCCGCGCGCCGCACCGGACAACGCCGCAATCTCCGCCGCCCCAAAACGCCACCTCCGCCAGAAACGCAACGAGGAAGTTTGTCACCCCAAAGGCCTACAGCAAACGCCTAAGCACCCACCAACAACTTCCGCAGCATCGCCCGCCCCCGGTGCAACCGCTGCTTCACATTCGCCTCGCTAATCTCCAACAGCGTCGCCGTCTCCGCCGTCGACAACTCCTCGGCATCCCGCAACAACACCACAGACCGGTACATCTCCGGTATCCCCCGCAACGCCCGCTCCAAATCGGCATTCAACTCCTGCCGGATCACCCGTTCATCGGCAGCCTCGTCGTGGGACTCCAGCGCCACATCGTCCACCGAAACTTCCGCCACCGGCGCAAACACGCTCTTCCGCCGCTTCATCAAACAACAGTTCCGCGCAATCTGAAACACCCACGGCTTCACCTGCTCCGGATGCCGCAGTTGATCCAAGTTCTCAAACACCTTCAGCAACGTGTCCTGCGCCACTTCCTCGGCGTCTTCCCGCTGCCCGCACATCAGCCAGGTGTAGTTAAAAACCTTGCGCTGAAAGCTCTCCACAAACGGCTGCATCGCCGTCTGATCGCCCGCCAGGAGCTTACGCGCTAATTCGACTTCGGGGGTATCCACCCCTCTATGCTACGGCTACTGCACTCCGCACCGTCAACTCCACCGCCGGCGCCATCAGCAACGTGTTCTTCACCAGGCACTTCTCGGCACTCCGCCGCGCCCCTTCCACGTCTTTTTCCGACACGCCGTCCGGCATATTAATCACGATCCGAAACGCCGACAACCGCGCCGGCCCCGTCGCCTTATCCGCCTCCACGTGGACCGTCATGCCATCGGCCGCCACCTGATGCAGCTTCAGGTAGTTCGCCGCATAGTACATCGCGCAAGTCCCCAGGGACGCCAGCAGAAACTCCGGCGGCGTCATCCCCGCGTCCTCTCCGCCGCCTTCCACAGGTTGATCGCAGATCACCTTATGACCCCGCGCGTCCACCTCATACTTCGTTCCGTTGAGAAAGTGAATATTGACTTCCATACCCTTTCAGATGCACCGCAAAAGAATCGGTGACACCTGTCACCGAATTTACGCAAACTGTATCTTCGCCAGTGGAATGCAGAAATATATACTAGCGGCGTTGTTAACCCTGCCACTGGCGGCAGCCGACTTATCCCTTATAGACGCCGCCAAACTCGCCCTCGCCGACAACCCCTCTCTCGCCGCCTCCCGCCACATGGAAAAGGCCGCCGCCACCCGCGTCCAACAGATCGAAACCGCCCGCCGCCCCCGCGTTCAATTTCAGGAAAGCGCCCAAGGCGGCAACAACCCCGGCTACGTCTTCAGCTCCCTCCTCACCCAGCGCCAGTTCTCCGCGGCCAACTTCGCCGTCCCCGCCCTCGTCCGGCCCGATCCTCTCCAAAACTTCCAATCCCAACTCGCCGCCGAACAAACCGTCTATGACTTCGGCCGCACCAACGCCCGACGCCGCGAAGCCCAAACCGGCATCCAGCTCACCGCCGCCGAAACCCGCCGTCGCGAACTCGACATCCTCACCCAAACCGCACGCGTCTATTACGGCATCCAACTCGCCGAAGCCGCCGCCACCGCCGCCGAACAGGCCCTGAAATCCGTCGAAGCCACACGCGACCGCGCCATCGCCCTCCGCAACGCCCAAATGGCTACCGACGCCGACGTCCTCGCCGTCGAAGTCCACCTCGCCACCGCCAAGGAAGAGATAATCCGCCGCCGCCAGCAAGCCGAGGTCGCCCGCGCCGCGCTCAACCAATCCCTCGGCCAACCACTAGAAACGGTCTACACCCTAACCACACCCCTCACCGCCCCCCTGTCGGAAAAGGCAGAAGCCCCCACCAATCGCCCCGAAGTCAAAATGGCCTCTCTCCAAGAGGAGCTAGCCAAATCCAAAAGCGAACAAGCCGCCGCCATGCTCCGCCCCGAAATCGGACTCCGCTTCCTGCTCGAAGCCGACCGCCAGAACTTCGTCAACAAAGGCGGCGTCAACTGGGTCGCCATGGGCACGTTCAAATGGAACCTTTTCGACGGCGGCCTTGCCCGTCAGATGCGCGCCGAGGCCGGCCACTCCGCCGCCTCCGCCGCCTCGGAAACGCGCGCCCTAACCAGCGCCGTCGAACTGCAAATTCGCCAAGCCGACTCTGCCATCAAAGGCGCAGCCGCCCGCGAAGCCGTCACCCAGGCAACAATCGCCCAGGCCAAAGAAACCATCCGAATCCTAAGAAATCGCTACGGCGCCGGACTCGCCAACGTCACCGAAGTCCTCCGCGCCGAAGCCGCCCTGCTTGAAGCCGAAACACGCCGCCTCGCCGCTCTGCACGATCAACGCATCGCCCGCATCGAACGCGAAGCCGCCGCCGGCAACCTCACTGGAGATTCCAATGTCCTTCGCTAAATACCTCCCCGCCCTTCTGTTAATCACCGCCTGCGGGCCCAAGCCCGAAGCCCCCCGCGAAAAGGAAAAGGAGGCGCCCGCCATCCGCGTCTCCACCTCCGCCGTCGAAACCCGCCGCCTCCCCAGCGAACGCATCCTCTCCGGCACAGTCACCGCCCGCACCACCGGCGCCGTCAGCGCCCGCCTCCCCGGACACATCCGCGAAATCCGCGTCCGCGAAGGCGACTCCGTCCAGGCCGGCCAGGTCATCGCCATCATCGACGCCCGCGATGCCGACTCGGCCATCAAGCAAGCCGAAGCCGGCCGCGACGAAGCCCGCGCCGGCCTCCCCGAAGCCGACGCCGCCATCGCCTCCGCCACCGCCCAAACTGAACTCGCCCGCGTCACGTTCCGCCGCATGCAGGAACTGAAGGCGTCCAAATCCATCACCGAACAGGAGTTCGATGAAGCCCAGGCCCGCCTCCGCCTTGCCGAATCCCAAATCAAAATGGCCGAGGCCCGCAAGTTCCAAACCCGCGAACGCATTCGCCAGGCCGAAGAGGCGGTCAGCCGCGCCCGCCTCCAGGAAACCTACGCCACCGTCACCGCCCCCTTCGCCGGCGTCGTCCTCGAACGCAAAGCCGAACCCGGCACCTTCGCCAGCCCCGGCATGCCCGTCGTCATCCTCGAACGTGCCGGCGATTACCGCCTCGAAGTCCCCGTCGAAGAGTCTCTGCTCAAAGGGCTCAAGCCCGGCCAGCGCGTGACCGTCGAACTCGACTCGACCCACGAACTACCCATCAGCGAAATTCTGCCGTCCCTCAACGCCCAAACCCGAACCGCCACCGTGCGCATCAACCTGCCCATCCCCGGCCTCCGCACCGGCATGTCCGGCCGCATCCGCCTCCACGGCGAAGAGCGCGACGCCATCACCGTCCCCGCCACCGCCATCCGCTCCAACGGTCAACTGCAAACCCTCTTCATCGCCTCGAACAACCGCGCCCGAGCCGTAATGGTAACCATCGGCGACACGCGCGACGGCCGTGTTGAAATCGTCAGCGGGCTCGATGGCAAAGAACGTCTCATCCTCGCCCCACCGCCAACTTTGAACGACGGCTCCCTCATCGAGGTGGCCCAATGAGCGCGGCCAAACCCCTCGGCATCGCCGGTCGCCTCGCCGCCGCCTGGATCCACTCCAAGCTCACGCCCCTCTTCATTGCCGCCTCCCTCGCCGCCGGCGCCTTCGCCGTCTGGAAGCTCCCCCGCGAAGAAGAGCCCCAAATCATCGTCCCCATGGTCGATGTGTTCGTGGGCATGCCCGGCGCCACGCCCGCCGAGGTCGAACAACGCGTCACCACCCCCATGGAAAAACTGCTGTGGGAAATCCCCGGCGTCGAATACATCTACTCCACCTCCCAATCGGGCGGCTCCATGCTCATCGTTCGCTTCAAAGTGGGTGAGGATTACGAACGCTCCATCGTCAATCTCAACCAGAAGCTCCAAGCCAACTTCGACCGCATCCCTCCCGGCGCCACCCCACCCATCGTCAAGCCCCGCGCCATTGACGACGTGCCCATCCTGGCCCTCACCCTTCATTCCAGCCGCTACGACGACGCCACCCTCCGCCGCATCGCCGCCCAGCTCCAGGACACGATTTCGCAAACGCCCGACGTCAGCGAAGTCAAAATCCTCGGTGGCCGCCGCCGCGAACTCCGCATCACGCTCGACCCGGCCAAACTCGCCGCCCGCAATCTCTCCCCGCTCCAAGTGGAACGCGCCTTAGGCCAGGCCAACCAACTCCTGCCCGCCGGCCAGACCACCGAAAACCGCCGCGAAATCAAACTTGAAGCCGGCCGCCTCTTCCGCGCCGCCGCCGACGCCAAGCGTCTCGTCGTCGCCAACAACGTCCACCTCGAAGAGGTCGCCAACGTGACCGACGAAGCAGCCGAACCCACCCAGATCGTCCAATACTCCACGCCCAACCGCCAGTTCCAATCGGCGGTCACCATCTCGGTCGCCAAGCGCAAAAGCACCAACGCCATCGCGGTCGCAA
>CANIFK010000301.1 GCA_947466555.1 Acidobacteriota bacterium
AGTTTGCTGGTGGGGCGCCGGGGATTCTGGGGGGCGTTTACCAGGTGAATGTGGTGATTCCGGAGGGGATGGGGCCGGGGACTTATCCGGTGACTTTGACGGTGGGGGGGCAGACTTCGAAGGCGGTTAGTGTGGTGGTGCGGTAGGGGGCAGACAATTCCTAGGTGACAGTCACCTAGGAATTGTCTGATTAGAATTCGAAGCGTGCGGAGAGTTGGAGCTGGCGGGGGCGGATGCCGAAGCCGGCGTAGGACGTTGCCAGGCTCGAGATGCCTTCGGAGGTCGGCGTGACCAGGCCTTGGACGTTGAAGACGTTGAAGACGTCGACGTTCAGCCGGACTCGGGCGCGTTCGGTGAAGGAGAAGTACTTTCCCATGGAGGAGTCCATGGTCCAGTTGAAGGGGCCGAGCTTGTACTGGTTGCGCCAGGGGTGGAGGCCGGTGTCGTAGTTGACTCGGACCACGCCGCCGGTTTGGAGGGGGAGGTAGACGAAGTCGGTGTCGTAGTCGGCGTTGTTGGGGTCCGTGGGCTGGCCGCCCTTGGGCCAAGGGTTGATGGGCTTCTGGGCCGGTTGGTAGTTCTCCGGCAGGCCGAAGACGCCGTTGCGGAGGCCGGCGGGGTTGCGGCTGTTGATGTAGCGCTGGGAGATGTAGCCGTTGAACCAGAGATAGCCTTCGATGCAGCGCTCGTCGGCCGGGTTCTTGGAGAGTTCCGGCGTGGCGCGGCAGTCGAGGATTTTGTACTGGTTTTTGTACTCCTGGAACTTGCCCATTTCGCCCCAGTCGGTGGTGGGCATGGAGTACCAGGAGCTGACGACGGTGCCGGTGCCGCGCATGTGCCAGCCGCCGATCAACGTTTGCAGCCAGCCGCGGGCGTTGCCGGCCACGTATTTGCCTTTGCCGAAGGGGAGATCGTAGCTCCAGTTCCAGCGGATGCGGTGCTTGGGGACGCCGGTGTCGCGGTCGTAGAAGAGGAAGCGGTTGAGTTCGCGGAGGTCGGTGGGGACGGTGCCGGGGAGGTAGGCGGAGACGGCGGAGGATTGGTCGTCGCGGAAGGAGTTGCCGGCGAGGCGGAGGGAGTTGGTGAGGGTATAGAAGGCCTGGATGCCGATGCCGTTTCGGAAGCGGCGCTCGAATTCCAGGGCCCAGGTGGAGGAGTTGATGTAGCCGGAGCGCTGGAGGATGCGGATATCGGTGTAGGCGTTTTGATCAAACGGGCGTCGGAGGACGGAGGCGAATTCGCCGGTGGGGGCGGCGCGGCCGCTGGTGAGGTAGTAGATGTAATCGTTGGCTTGCGGGCTGATATTGAAGAGCTGGTCGGCATTGACGCCGTGTTTGCCTTTGTAGCTGATGCGGATGACGGTGGAGAGTGAGAGCTGTTTTTCGAGTAGCAGGTTCCATTCGTGGATGCGCATGGAGGGTTGTTTGCCGTCCATGCCGACGACGCTCTGGCCACGGCCGAGGGAGGTGGGGTTGTTGAGGTCGATTAGGTTTGCGCTGCCGATGCCGGTTTGGACTTCGGGGAGGGTGCGGATCTGGAAGTTGCCGATGCCGTCGGGACTTTGGGCGGCGGCGTTGGGGTTGTAGGTGTAGGTGGCGCGGAAGGGGGCGAGGCCGGAGAACTGGGCGAGGAGGGTGCGCATGGGGAGGGCGGAGAGGTAGAGCCCGTAGCCGCCGCGGACGATGATGGCGTGGTTGCCTTCGGTAATGTTGTAGGCGAAGCCGGCGCGGGGGGCGATGTCGTAGAGGTTGGACGGGAAGAGCTGTTTGGACTTGCCGAGCTCTTCGGCGCTTTTGAAGGACATTCCGACGCGTTGGAAGTTTTCGACAACGCGGGGGGTGGTGACGCCGAGATCGTAGTAATACTGGAGCGATTCAGGGAGCTGGATGGACTTACTCTTCAGGTCGAAGGCAGTTAGTAAGTTGTTTTGTTCGGTGAAGGCGGGGTTGATGTCCCAGCGCATGCCGGGGGTGAGGGTGAGGCGGCGGTTGACGCGGAAGGTGTCCTGGACGTAGATGCCGTAGTTTCGTTCGCGGACGCGCATGATGCCGCGCTTGAGGCCGACGGTGTATGTGCCGGCGTAACCCAAGAACATGCTGGCCATTTCGTGGCCGGTTTGGGGGGTGGTGCCGGGGTTGACGGCGGTGCCGAGGGTGGAAGATTCGAGGGCGGTGGAGAGGGGGCTGTAGGCGACGGAGCCGGAGATGGCGCCCTGGTCGGGGAGGAGGTGTTGCTTTTCGTCGTGCGCGCGGAAGCCGAAGGCGATGTTGTGCTTCTTACGGATGAGGCTGTAGTTCTGCTCGACGTTAGAGATCATGCTGTAGAGCTGGCGGCGGTTGTCGCCTTCGATGAGGTTGTAGTTGGTGAGGCCGGTGCCGGTGATGTTGGGCCAGCCGATTTCGCCCAAGGGGTTGGGGAGGCCGAGCTCTTTGGACCAATCCTTCTGTTCGGGGCCGGTGACGGTGAGGGAGAGTTGCCAGGTGCGATTGGCAAGGGTTTCGACGAAGAAGCCGGCGGAGAAGGTGTGGATCCAGCTGAGGGCGACGGACTTGCCGGTGACGGGGTTGTAGGTGACGTTGGACTCTTTGTTGAGCGTGGGCGGGCCGTTGTTGGTAGCGGTGCCGAGGTAGTGGGAGGAGCGGGTGCCGCCGTTCATTTTGATGAAGAAGTTGTCCTTGTCGGTGAAACGGTGATCGAGACGGAGGACGGTGGGTGTGTCGCTTAAGTTGGGGTAGGAGGTGGTGGGGACGACCATGCGGAGGTTGGTGACGGCGAGGGGGTTGGTGATATCCGTCGGCATGGGGGTGATGGCGAAGAGGCGTTTGGTGACGGGGTTGAGCCGGTTGAGCGGTATCTGGTTGTTGACGAAGCGATCGCGAACGGTGACGAGGCGGCCGTTGGGGAACTCTTCGGTACGGGTGGTTTCGGGGTCGTAGATTTGGAGGAGGCGGCCCTGTGTATCGATGAGGCCGGAGAAGTCGCCGGCGCGCATGGCGGCGGTGGGAACGCGGAAGTCGCGGGTGACGCCCTGGACCCATTCGGAGCCTTCGCGAGTGAAGAAGAAAAAGCTGCGGTTCTTGCCGTTGTAGAGGGCCCGTTTGCCGTTGGTGCCGAAGGAGGGGATGACGATGGGGCCGCCGACGGAGCCGCCGAATTCGTTGCGGATGAGCTTGGGCGTTTGGAAGGGGCGGCCGTCGAGGAAGACGTCCTGGCGGGCGCGGGCGACACCGAAGGCGTTGTTGCGATGTGTTTCAAAGACGGCGAATTGGAGGCGGTTGGAGCCGGACTTGGTGGAGACGATGACGGAGGTGGGGCGGGTGTATTTGGCGGAGGAGGTGCTGGTTTCGACGCGGACTTCGCCGATGGATTCCAGGCCTTGCAAGTTGGCCGAGCCGCCGAATTCGCGGTTGTTGGCGGCCGCGCCGTCCTGGACGTAATCGGTGGAGTAGCTCATGAGGCCGGAGACGCGAATGGCGCCGCCGGCACCATCGGAATCTTCGACGCCGGGGGTGACGTTGGCGAGGAGGGTATTTAGATTTCGGCCGTTGATGGGGAGTTCTTTGATGCGTTGGGCGTCGAGGGTGGAGGCGTCGGTGGGGTCGGTGGTATTGACGAGGGGGATGGCGTCGGTGACCTGAACGGTTTCGGTGACCTGGCCGGGGGTGAGGACGGGTTCGATGACGGCGATCTTGCCGGTTTCGAGAGTCAGTTCGCCTTCCCAAGCTTTCATTCCGGTCATTTCGACGCGGACTTTGTAGAGGCCGATGTTGAGGGGCGGGGTGACGAAGAAGCCTTCGGCGTTGGTGACGGTGGAGGTGGTGAGGCCGGAGGCCTGGTGGCGGATGGCGAGTTTGGCACCGGGGAGAACGGCGCCGGTGGGGTCCTTGACCGTGCCCTGGATGGAGCCGCCGCCGGCGCTGGATTGCGCGAGGGCGGCGATGGAGAGGAGGAGGGCCAATAAAATCGCGGGCATGGAGCTTCAGCGATTTTACCGCAGGGGTGTTACTCCAGGCGGATGACGGCGGCGTTGCGGTCCTGGATGGTTAGTTGGATTTGGTTGTTTGTTAGCTTGGGGGCGGCGTTTCCGGACTGCCAGAGTTCCGTGGCCGTCGTGTAGTTGGTGGCGAGAGTGACGGTGGCGGTGCGGGGGGCGCGGCCGGGGTTGACGACCCAGAGGTAGGTTCCGCCGGGGCCGGTGTGGAGGCGGGCTTGCAGCGTGGGATCGTTGACGGTGAGGCGCTGCTTGATGCCGGCCCACTGGAGGAGTCCGGCGAAGAAGGCGCGAGTATCCGGGGCGTGGTTTAGGAAGTACGATGCGCCGGGGAAGGTGCCGATTAGCAGGGTTCGGCCTTTACCGGCGGTGTGTTCGACGGCGGCGGTGGTGTTGTCGGCATACGCGCCGGCTTGCTTGCCGCCGGCGAGGGCGAACTGTTGGAGGAAGTAGCGGCCACCGATGGGTTTGCCGTGGACTTGGAGGGTGAGTTTTTCGAGGAGGTCGGGCGTGAATTCGACGTAGGATTCGCGGGCGCCGAAGAGCGTATCGAGACCGAGGTTGGGCTGGCGGGTGCCGACTTTGCCATGCTCGCCGAAGTAGCCGGGGCAGCCTTCGCTGACGAGGATGCCGCCGTTGCGGACGTAGGTTTCGAGTTTGCGGGCGCTCGATTCGGTGAGGTGGATGGGGTAGGGCAGGTAGACGAGCGGGTATTGGGCGATGTCGTCGAGGTGGACGAAATCGGGCTGAATATGGGCGTCGAAGAAGGCCTGGTAGGCGCCGCGGGCGGACTCGGCGTAGTGTTTCGTGCTGCCATTTTGCTGGACGAAGTTGAAGACTTCGGCTTCGGGGACGAAGACGATGCCGACGTCGCCGCGGACGGGGCGGGAGCGCCAGATGTCTTTGTTGGCGTTGGCCCATTTGGCGACTTTGCCGGCCATTTCGGCGCGGGGAGTGACGGAGCCATCCATGCCCATGGGGCCGAAGGCTCCGAAGAGGGGCCCGTCGAGGAGCGGGCGCCAGCGGGGGTAGAGGATGCCGGTGGCGCCGCCGGCCATGGAGATGAGGTTCCAGAGGCGGACGTCTTTGTCTTCGGAGATGCGGCCGTCTTCGCGGGGGCGGCCGATGACTTGGGGTTGCATCCAGAGCGGGCCGGCTTGGGCTTCGGCGTGCCAGAAGGGTTTGCCACGGGAGCCGGCGCGGGTGAGGTCGAGGGCGTGGAACTGCTTCCAGAGTTCGCTGCCCTTGCGGGAGGCGACCCAGGTGAGGCCCCAGGAATCGACTTGGGCGGCGGAGCGCCAGTCGTTGTTAGCAGATGCCGGGAGGCCTTCGAGGGTGGAGGCGATGCCGTGGGCGGTGACGCGGTTGCGTTTGTCGAGGCCGCGGACGAGATCGACGCGCCACTGGTGGAGGCGGAACATGTTGTCGGTGCGGAACTCGAGCCAGTCGAGACTTTCGGGGTAGCCGCCGAGGGATCGGGGCGGGTGGACGTTGGACCAATCGGCATAGCTGTAGCGGTACCAGGCCTTGCCGAGGGCTTCGAGGGTGCCGTACTTTTTCTGGAGCCAGGCGCGGAATTTCTGTTGCGTGGCGTCGCAGTAGCAGAGCATTTTGGGGGGCGCGCCGCCGGGCCAGGCGTGTTCGTTCCAGAGGTCCCAGGCCCACATGGCGGGGTGGTCCTTGTAGCGGTTGACGAGGGCGGTGAGGAAGGCGCCGGCGCGTTCGCGGGCGTCTTCGTTGTCGAGGCAGAGGCCGGGGAAGCCGCCGGTGGCGCTGGAGCCGGAGATGGAGGAGTCGGTGCGGGAGCCGTCGGAGGCGAGGTAGCGGGCGTGGCTGAACTGGTCGTACATCCACTCGGGGGCGGCCGTGATCATCTCCGAGACGGTGACTTTGATGCCGTTTTCGGCGGCGAGTTCAAACATGCGGTCGTAGTCGCGCCAGTCGAATTTGCCGGGGGCGACTTCGATGGCCGACCACATGAACCAGTGGCGGAAGTTATTGACGCCGAGTTGGGCGGCTTGTTTGTGGTCTTTGGCCCAGTCTTCTTCGGGCGGGTTGGATTTGCGGAAGTAGACGGCGCCGTAGGGGAAGACGGGGTCGCCGGGGGCGGGTGCGGCGAGGAGGGAGGCGGCGGGGAGGGTGGCGAGGAAGGTGCGGCGTTGCATGGGTGTGGCCGCATTATTTCATTTTGGGGGGCGCGATGGGTGGGGGCGAACTATCTCCCCCTGGGATGGTATTTGGTTAATACCAGTGGTTCTCCGGTCGATAGATTTACTTGTATGTACCCTCCATTCGTTCGGTCTCTAATTGGTATTTGCGCACTCGGCGGCTGCCTTTTTACCTCGCCTGTTTTACAGGCGCAGGTGAAGATCGGCGGCAAAGAGCTACAGGTCCATGGGTTCCTGCAACAAGGGTTTGCGGTCTCCACCAACAACAATTTTCTATCGATGAAGACGACCAGCGGCAGCTTCTCGATGACTGACGGCGGTGTAAATCTCTCGATGAAGGTCACACCAAAGTTCCGGGTTGGCGCGCAGTTGTTCAGTCGCAACATTGGTGATATCGGAAACGGGAAGGTGCAACTGGACTGGGCGTTCGGCGATTACAAGTTCAACGACTATTTCG
>CANIFK010000302.1 GCA_947466555.1 Acidobacteriota bacterium
ATCGCCGCCGCCGGCGGCAAAAATGGATCGAAGGCCAACGATGAATTTATCGCGTTTTCGCTGTAGCCTCCTGCTGGTCGCGGCCGCCGCGGCTCAGGAAAAAGAGTACAAGCCCAAGGAAGAAAAACTCCCCGGACCGCCCATCGCGCAGCCCATCGCCTATAGCCACAAAACCCACGTCGCCATGGGCATGAAATGCACCAACTGCCACACCATGCCCGGCGATGGCTTCGCCGCCACCTTCCCAAAAGAAACCATGTGCATGGGCTGCCATACCACGGTGAAGAAGGAGTCCCCGGAGATCCAAAAACTCGCCGCCTTCGCCGCAAAAAAAGAACCCGTGCCCTGGGTGCGCATCTACCGTGTCCCCGATATCGTCTGGTTCAATCACGCACTCCACACGAAGAAAAACGACTGCGCCACCTGCCACGGCGAAGTAGCCCAGCGCCCCGTTCTCTTCCAGGAAAAATCCACCTCCATGAACACCTGCATGGCCTGCCACGCCGAAGCCGGTGCCCCCAATGGATGCGACGTCTGCCATGCGAGCCAGTAGCCTTTTACTCCTCACCCTCTCCACCTTCGGCGCCGAATATCGCCCCGTCTCCGAACAGTCCACGCTCTCCTCCTTCGTCCTCACCGTCGAAGGCCCGCGAATCTCAATAGCCGCCCAAAAGCGCGCCGGCGGCAACTTCGCCATCCACTGGGTCCGCGGCTCCCGCTACCTCCTGCAGGAAGGCACGGGCCCCGTCCGCGAATTCAAACACCCACTCACCAACGCCCCCGTCCTCCCGTCTCTCACGGCCCTCGAAAACATCCTCCCCACCGCTACCGCTGAAACCGTCACGCTCCTCGGCCACCAGTACCGTCGCGAGGGCGGTCAAAACATCCCGCTCCCCACCGCCGCGCAAACCGTCTACCTGGAGCCAGACATCCTCATCGGCCCCGCCAGCAACCGCCGCCAAACCGACGAAACCCGCCGCTACGACACCTCCGAATACACCTACCAAACTCTCACCCAGGCTGACTACAAAACCATGGCCGAAGCCGGCGTCTCCTGCGTCCGCGTCGACGAGCAACAGGCAAAATGGGCCGACGCCCTCGGCCTCTTCTACTGGGGCACCGCCGCCCTTCCCTACCCCGAAATGCTCTACCGCCCGCAGTACCGCGGCCCCGTCATCTTCCTCGACGAACCCGCCGTCGGCACGCGCGATGCCATCCTCCGCCCTCGCATGGAAAAGGACCCCGCCTACTGCCGCGCCGTCACCCCAGCCGTCGCCATGGAGGCCTTCCAACACCACTTCGCCGAATCCGCCAACCGCAACGCCAGCGCGCTCATGAAGGCACTCCGCGCCCGCAAAGATATCAACGTAGGCACCCTCGAATTCCCCCAGGCCAACCTCTACTCCTGGGAGACCATGGAGGCCAACGCCGCCTACGAACTCTCCGCCAACCCCACCGTCCCCGCCGCCTTCGTCTGGGAACCCGCCGGTCGCATCGGCACCTGGCGCACCGTCCCTGAACTCAACATGTCCTACGGCACCCGCTTCCCGCTCAGCCCCACCGTGCTGCCGTCCATCATCAACGGCTTCCTCCGCGGCGCCGCCCGCGCCACCGGCAAGCAATGGGGCATCAGCATCTATGGCGCCGTCGAACGGGCCGACGCTCCCTACTGGCTCACCCGCGCCTATGATGACGGCGCCACCCACTTCTTCTTCTGGGACAACTACCAACTCGCCTGCGTCCCCTTTAACGAAGTCCTCTCCCACGCCCGCCACCTCCGCGCCCACGCCAAGGCCCACCCGCGCACGGCCCCCGCCCCACAAGCTGAACTCGCCATCGTCATCCCCGCCGGCTACAATCTCGGCCACGTCCACTTGGGCAAAGGCCTCCTCTGGGGCCTCCCGGAAATGCATCGCGAACGCGCCAACGCCGCCGGCTCCACCTACGGCCAGGTCATGTCCGCCGCCCTCCTCGAAATGGAAAAGGCCATGCGCGACGGCACCCGTTTCGACGTTCTCTGGGATCTCCCCAACGTCCCCATCCGCGGCTACAAAAACGTCACCCGCATCGCCGAATCCGCCCACGCCAATCCCAACCGCGCCGGCGGCCCGCCCATCACCCTCACCGTCAACCAAGGCGCCGCCAACTGGGTCACCGCCCGCGCCGCCACCCCCGCCAACGTCTATTACACGACCGGCGCCGACGCCACCGGAACCTACCGCAACGCCAGCTTTTATTGGGAATTATACGGTCCCGCCGAAGAAGACATGCGCATCATCCCGCCCGGCGAAACGGTAAGATTCCAACTCGACAAACCCGGCAACTACCGCCTCCGCGTCGCCACCGCCGACACCGAAGGCCGCACAACCGTCGAATGGCGTGCGCTCGCGCGTCAGTAGTCATTGGGTGCCACTGTTCGCATTCTGGCGGCTGCGGGCTTGGTCCATCCCATGTATCTCGATCAGAACGATAGAATCAAAAGGTCCGTTGCGACGCTGACGCCCTCCAGGCTGAGCGGATACATACCGAGCGACATAAACGATGTCAAAGCAAGAGCGAGTCGAGTTCCGGCGCACCGTAGTCGAATCAGCACGAAAGAAGATCCTGTTTCTCCCCCACGCCATCCGGCAAATGTCCCGACTCGATAGAATGATTACTGCCCGGATGTTCGCCGCATAGTTCTGCGCGGTGAGATCATTGAGGATTACCCGGAAGACGTTCGCGGCCATAGCTGTCTGTTGCTCGGATTTGACGCTGAAAGTAGACCGATTCACGTTGTTTGCTCGCCCAAGTCCGAGTTCCTGGCGATCATAACGGTCTACACCCCCGAGCCCACAGAGTGGGACTCTTCTTTCAAAGTGAGGAAGAAAGTATGAAAGACGGATCGATGAAGTGTATCCACTGCGAAGGACAGATGAAAAGGGCCGCCGCCCCTTTCCATATCGATCGGAAGGGGTACCATTTGTCACTGGACGCCGTCCCGGCCTGGGTGTGCGGCCAGTGTGGCGAACCGTACTTTGAAGAACGTGAAGTCCGCACAATCCAGCGTCTGTTGTCCCAGTTGGACCGGCAAACTGCGGGCCTCGCCTCGGTGGCATAATGCCAACCGCGCCTCCCCACCCACCTCAATAATCAATAAACATCCGCCGCGCTTCCAACGCCGCCACATCCACCCCCGCCACCTTCCCCAAATCCTCAAACCCCTTAAACGCCCCGTTCCCCTCCCGGTGCTTCACAATCGCAGCCGCCACCGCCGCCTTCACCTGCAACCCCTCGGCAATCTGCGCCGCCGTCGCCTGATTCACATTCACCCGCACCGGTGAAAACTGCGCCACCAGATAATCCGACACCTCCGCCCACTCCTCTTCCTCACCCTTCGCCCCGCGCCGGATCATGTCCTCGATCACGTTGTTCCAGCCATCCCGCGTATCCCGTTTCCGCATGAAATTGCCGAACCCGTGACAACTCCCGCACAACCGCTCGGTCGTCTTCCGGCCGGGCCCTTCGGGCAACTGCTTCGTATTCTGCGCGGGACAAACCACCATCCCAATCACCAACAATCCTAGAAAACGCATGGGCTTTCCCTTTATTGTCGCTCAGGAGATAATGGCGGTTGATGAGACTCATCCTCGTGGTCGCCGTGTTGCTGCTCGGAGCGTGCGCGAAAACAGCGGGGACAAACCCCATCGGCAAACGCATCGAAATCGTCGCCCCCCTCGGCCTTCCGCCCGTCCCAGTCACTGACGACAATCCCCCCACCGCCGAAACCCTCGCCCTCGGCAAGAAACTCTACTTCGACACCCGCCTCTCCGCCGACAACACCATCGCCTGCGCCTCCTGCCACGACCCCGCCAAAGGATTCACCGACAACCGCAAAACCTCCCTCGGCTTCAAACAGCAAACCGGCAACCGCAGCGCCCCCACCGTGCTCAACGCCGCCTACAGCCCCCGCCAGTTCTGGGACGGCCGCGCCCCCACCCTCGAAGCCCAGGCCGCCGGCCCCATCGCCAACCCCATCGAAATGAACCTCCCCCACGAAGCCTGCGTGCAGAAGGTGAATGCCGATCCCGAATACCGCGCCCTCTTCGCCAAGGCCTACGGCGAAGGCGCCATCCACATGGTCCACATCCAAAAGGCCATCGCCACTTTCGAACGCACCATCGTCACCGGCAACTCCCCCTTCGACCGCTACCAATACGGCAACGACAAATCCGCGCTCTCCGAATCCGCCATCCGCGGCCTCGCCCTCTTCATGGATCGCGACCGTGCCAACTGCGCCACCTGCCACACCGTCGGCGCCAAATCGGCCCTCTTCACCGACGGCCTCTTTCACAACCTCGGCGCCGGCATGAACGCCGAGGGCGAACTTACCGATCCCGGCCGCTTCGCCGAAACCAAGAACGAAGCCGACCGCGGCGCCTTCAAAACACCCTCCCTCCGCAACATCGCCCAAACCGCCCCCTACATGCACGATGGCAGCGTCAAAACCCTCCGCGCCGTCGTCGATTTCTACGTCGGCGGCGGCAGTTCCAACCCCCATCTCGACAAGCAGATCAAACCCCTCGCGCTCACCGGCCGCGACCGCGAAGACCTGGTCGCCTTCCTCGAATCCCTCACCGGTGAATTAGCCCGCGTGAAGGAATAAACTGGTTCGGTGCGATTCCTACTGCCCGCGCTCCTGCTGCTCGCCGCCTGCGCCCCCGCGCCAAAGCCAACTGAACCCGCCAAACCAGCCCTCTTCCAAGTCGATCCCGCCACCGCCGGCGTCATCCGCGGCACCATCAAATTCACCGGCAAAAAGCCCGCCGCCAAGCGTATCTCGCTCGATGCCGACGCCCAATGCGCCAAGCTCCACCCCGGCGGCATCATCACCGAAGAAGGCATCATCCTCGGTGCCAACGGCGCCGTCGGCAACGTCTTCGTCTATCTCAAATCCGGCCTCGAAGGCAAGCAATTCGCAACGCCAAAAGAACCCGTCGTCATCGACCAAAAGGGCTGCTGGTTCGGCCCCCGCGTCCTCGGCATGCAAACCGGCCAGCCGCTCAAAGTGACGAACTCCGACCCCGTCACCCACAACATCCACCCGCAGCCCCAGAAGAACCGCGACTGGAACCAAAGCCAGTCCCCCGAAGACCCGCCCCTCCAGCGAAAATTTACAGCGCCGGAGATCATGATCCCGATAAAGTGTAACGTGCATAATTGGATGCACGCTTGGCTCGGCGTTCTCGATCATCCGTACTTCGCCGTCACCGGCGCCGACGGCTCTTTCGAAATCCGCAACGTCCCGCCCGGCAACTACACCGTCGCCGTCTGGCAGGAATCGCTCGGCGCCGACGAGCAACCCGTCACCCTCGCCCCCGCGGCGAAAAGTGACCTGACTTTCACCTTCAAAGGCAAATAATCGATGCGTTTCGCTCCACTGGCACTTCTCCTCGTCCTCCTCGGCAGCTGCGCCAAACAGCCCGAAAAACCCAAGGGCTATCGAATCTACGTCACCAACGAACGCTCCGGTGATTTGAGTGTCATCGACTCGGAAACCCACGCCGTCGTCGCCACCGTCCCCCTCGGCAAACGCCCCCGCGGCATCCATGCCAGCCCCGATGGCAAGCTCATCTACGTGGCCCTCAGCGGCTCCCCCATCGCCGGCCCCGGCGTCGATGAAAGCACCCTCCCGCCCCCCGACAAAAGCGCTGACGGCATCGGCGTCTACGACGTCGCCCAAGGCAAAATCGTCAAGATGCTCAAGAGCGGCAGCGACCCCGAAGAGTTCGACATCTCCGCCGACGGCAACTTCCTCTACGTCTCCAACGAAGACGCCGCCGGCGTGTCCATCCTCGACCTCGCCACCGAAAAAATCATCGCCACCCTCCCCACCGGCGAAGAGCCCGAAGGCGTGAAAATGAGCCCCAACGGCAAATTCGTCATGGCCACGTCCGAAGACGCAGGCATGGTCTACAAGATCGACACCGCCGCCGCCAAAGTCGTCAGCTCCATGAAGGTCGGCCGCCGCCCCCGCACCATCGCCTGGATGCCCGATAACATCCACGCCTTCGTCAACGCCGAAAACGACGGCACCGTCGTCCACATCGATACCGAAAAGAACACCGTCCTCGATACCATCCAGCTCGGCGAAGCCGGCGTCGTCAAGCCCATGGGCGTGCTCCTCTCGCCCGACAACGCCAAACTCTACGTCACCACCGGCCGCGGCAAAAAGGTGTTCATCATCGATACCGCCACCCGCAAAGTCGACACGTCCTTCGAAGTCGGCCAGCGCCCCTGGGGCCTCGCCATGTCGCCCGACGGCAAGACGCTCTACACCGCCAACGGCCCGTCGAACGACCTCTCCGTCATCGATCTCGCCACCAAAACTGTGACGAAGAAAATCCCCCTCACCGGCTCCCCCTGGGGCGTCATCGTCCTGAAGCAGTAACGGCCTGCACGCCCGCCGTTTGCGCCACGGTGGTGGTCCCCCGAGAGACCACCACCCCCTTCTCCTTCGGCCCCTGATTGTCCAGATACTCCTCCCCGTCCCGCAACGCCAACCCGGCCACCGTCAACAACCGCACCACCGCCCGCTTCTTCTTCTCCAACCCCGCCAACACGCCCCGCGCCACCG
>CANIFK010000303.1 GCA_947466555.1 Acidobacteriota bacterium
CGACTCGGCGTGCAATCTGTCGTCGTTGAATCTGAAGAAGTTTATGCAGGCGGGCGGCGAATTCGACGTGGAGGCCTACCGGCGGGCGATCCACACGATGACGCTGGCGCAGGAGATTTTGGTGGGCAACGCCAGCTATCCGACGGCGGCGATCGCGGAGAATTCGCACAAGTTCCGGCCCTTGGGGCTGGGCTACGCGAATCTCGGTTCTTTGCTGATGTCGCTGGGCGTGCCGTATGATTCGCCGACGGGCCGCGCGTGGGCGGCGGCGTTGACGGCGATATTGACAGGGCAGGCGTATTTGACCAGCGCGCAGTGCGCGGCGGCGATCGGTCCGTGTGAAGGGTACGCAGAAAACGTGGACCCATTCCTGCATGTGATGATGCAGCACCAGCGGGCACTGGATGGGATTGATTCCCACGCGGTGCCGCGGGCATTGGTGGAGGCCGGCGCGGAGGTGTGGCGAGACGCGATTGCGGCGGGGACGGAGTACGGCTACCGCAATGCACAGGTGACGGTGCTGGCGCCGACGGGGACCATCGGCTTCATGATGGACTGCGACACGACCGGCATTGAGCCGGAGTTAGCGCTGGTGAAGTACAAGAAGCTGGTGGGTGGCGGCGTGATCAAGATCGTCAATCAGACGGTGCCGAGCGCGTTGATCCGGCTGGGGTATTCGGCGGCGGAGATGGAGCGGATTGTGGCGCACATCGACGCGCAGGGGACGATTGAAGGCGCGCCGGGATTGAAGGACGAGGACCTTGCGGTGTTCGACTGTTCGCTGCAGCCGGCAAACGGCACGCGCTACATTCAGCCGCTGGGGCACATCCGGATGATGGCGGCGGTGCAGCCGTTTTTGTCCGGCGCGATTTCGAAGACCATCAACATGCCGGAATCGTCGACGGTGGACGAGGTGATGGACGCCTATGTGCAGAGCTGGCAACTGGGGCTGAAGGCGGTGGCGATCTACCGCGACGGATCGAAAAAGGTACAGCCGTTGAACACCAGCGCGGCGAAGAAGCATGTGGTGGAGGAGCGGATCGTCTACCGGCCGCAGCGGCGGAAACTGCCCGATGAGCGGCAATCGATTACGCACAAGTTTTCGATCGCCGGGCACGAGGGGTATGTCACCGTTGGCATGTTTGAAGACGGCACGCCGGGCGAGTTGTTCATCACGATGGCGAAGGAGGGTTCGACCATTTCCGGACTGATGGATAGCTTTGCGACGGCGGTTAGTTTCGGGCTGCAGTATGGCGTGCCGTTGCAGTTCTATATCGACAAGTTCAGCCACGTGCGGTTTGAACCGTCAGGATTCACGGGGAATCCGCGGATCACCTATGCGAAGTCGATCATGGACTACATTTTCCGCTGGCTGGCGCTGAAGTTTGTGGGGCCGGACACGGTGGCGAACGAGGCGGGCGGGGACTTTGTGCTGCGGCCGACGGAGACAGATCCGCAGCAGCAGTTGCCGTTCGGGCGGGCGGCGAACATGCAGGACTCGCCGGCGTGTTCGGAGTGCGGAGGGATTATGACGCGGAACGGATCCTGCTACAAGTGCGAGAACTGTGGGGGCACTTCGGGGTGCTCCTAGGTGGGAGATTGTGCTGCTAGGGTTCTGGGCAAACCATAACCAGTCCCGCTAAGGCGGGCGCCCGGCCCGGCCCACGACGATTGGAGTCGCGGGCCGGGCCTTCTCTTTTGGGGAGGGCAGGAACCGCGACATAATCGATCCATGCAACTTTGGAAGGTGGCTCTCATCATGTCGGTTCCTTTGGCGGCCCAGACGGTGTACATCGGCACGCGGGGGGCCGAGGGGATTTATCGTGCGAAGTTCGACGCGGCGACCGGCGCGTTTAGCGACGTACAACTGGCGGCGAAGACGTTGAACCCGACGTTCGTGGCGGTGCATCCGTCGCGGCCGCTGGTGTTTGGCGTGGTGGCGGCGCCGGAGGGAAAGCTGAGTTCATTCGCGGTTGAGGCGGATGGGAGCTTGCGGCTGTTGAACGAGGTGAGCACCAAGGGCGATGGACCGGCGCATGTGCAGATCGACCGGACGGGGCAGTGGGTATCGGCGGCGAATTTCAACGGCGGCAGTGTGGCGACGTACCGCATTCTGCCGGACGGAAAACTGAGCGACGCGGTGGACTTCGTGCAGCACGTGGGCAAGGGACCGCACACGACGCGGCAGACGAAGCCACATGCGCACTCCACCTATTTTTCGACCGATAACAGGACGATGTACGCGGCCGATCTGGGCGTGGATGAAGTGAAGCAATATGGGTTCGACGCGAAGACCGGGAAGCTGACGGCGGGGGTTTCGCTCAAACTTCCGGCGGGCGCGGGGCCGCGGCATGTGGCGTTTGGGAAGAAGCGGATCTATGTGTTGAACGAGATTGCTTCGTCGGTGAGTGTGTTTGAAAACGGGAAATTACTGGAGACGGTGAACGCGTTGCCCGATGGGTTTACGGGGGATTCGTCGGCGGCGGAGATCGTGATCGACAAGAGCGGGAAGTTTCTGTATTCGTCCAATCGCGGTGCGGATACGATCGCGGTTTTTCAGATTGGCGCGAAGTTGAAGAAAGTAGGCGATGTGAAGGTGGGCAAAACGCCGCGCGGATTTGTGCTCTCGCCGGATGGGCGGTTTCTGATTGCCGGGAGCCAGGGGGAGAATTCTGTGCAGGTATTTCGGGTGGACGCGAAGACGGGATTGTTAACGGCAGTGGGGGCTCCGGTGGCCGCCCCGAGCCCGATCTGTTTCCGGTTCCGGATATGATAGCGGCATGAAATCACGCCGTAATTTGCTTGCCGCCGCGGCCGCGGCACCCGCCGCGATGGCTGCCGCCAAGAAGGGGACTTCGAAGAAAGCGCATTGGAAAGATGGCCGCCCAACGGACGGGAAGCTGCCGCTGTATTCGCCGGCGATCGTGTGCAATGGGTTCGTGTTTGTTTCCGGTACCGGGAAGATTGACGGGGGTACGATTCAGGAGCAAACGAAGTGGGTGTTAGACAGCATTGAAGCGAACCTGAAGCACGCGGGTTCGTCGATGGAAAAGGCCGTGAAGTGCAATGTGTATTTGAGCGACATCGCCAATTACGGACCGATGAATGAAGTGTTCCGCGGGCGGTTCGGCGAGAACCCGCCGGCACGCACGACGGTGGCCGTGGCGGCGATTCCGTTCGGCTGCCTGGTGGAAATTGAAGTGATGGCCGAGGCGTAGTTCTACAGTTTCGGCACGGCGAAAATGCCGCCGCCGAAGATAAGCCAGGAGAGGATGAGGGTCCAGCCGACGTTGAATGCCTGGGCGCCGAGGAAGCACCAGAAGGGCCGGCCCTCGTCCATGTGCAGCAGATCGGTAAACTTCGTTTCCAGGCCGATGGAAACAAAGGCGAGCGCGAAGAAGACGTTGCGCAGGTTGGTGAGCGCGGGCTTCATGGCGGTGGCCAGCGCGCCCGGCATGGCGAAGGAAAACAGCAACGACGCGGCGATGAAGCCGAGGACGAACTTCGGAAATCGGGCCCAGATCACACTGGCGCTGACGGTGCGCTGCTGGCCGGGCGCGGCTTTGGTGCTCCACCACATCGAAAGCAGGAAGGCAGCAAGGCCGATCAGCACGTTCTGCGAGAACTTGACGATGGTGCCGATCTTTGTGGCCGCTTCGCTGATCAACTCTCCGGCGGCGACCACCGAGCCGGTCGTATCGAGCGTGCCGCCGAGCCAGGCGCCGGCCACCATGTCGGGGATGTGGAAGAAGCGGATGAGCCAGGGCTGGATGACGATCATCGGCACGGCGACGATGAGGACGATGGAGGTGACGTAGCTGAGTTTGCGGCGGTCCCCTTCAATTGCTCCGCAAGCGGCGATGGCGGCTGAGACTCCGCAGATGGAGACGGCCGTCGAGAGCATGGCGGCGAACTCGTCATCCAGGCGCAGGCGCTTGGCGAGCCAGAAGCTGAAGTACCAGACAACGGCCACGACCAGCACCGATTGCAACATGCCGAGGACGCCAGCCTTCAGGATGTCGCCGAAGATGATGGTGGCGCCCATGAGGATGATACCGGTTTTGATGTAGAGTTCCGTGCGGGCGGCGGCCATCAGCCACGGCGGCGTGCCGATGGTGTTGCTGACCAGCAGTCCGGCGGCGAGGGCGAAGATGACGAACTCGATACCCCAGGCGTTGGCCGTGGCGTTGCCGCCGCAGATTTGCGCGACGAGTGAGAGCAGGAACACGAGCGGGAACGCGCTGGCGAAGGCCGTGACAGGTTCGCGCAGGAGCGCCACGCCAACGGCACCCAACACGAGCGCGGGCGCGGCCACGGCGAGCCACCCAGAGAGAACGCCCGGTGTGAATAGGGCGCCGAGATCGCCCAGCGCGCTCCACTTGGCCGCCAGAGACACAGGCCGGTATCCGGCCGCGATGGCGGCGATGGCCGTGAAGCCAAGCCAGACAACCACCCAGTCCTCCAGCGCCCACCAGGGTTTGCTGCGCGCGGCGTGGGGGTGTGACATGCCCACATTCTATCCGTGCGTGGGCGAACCGGGGTACTGTAGAAAAATATGTTGAACAGAAGACAGCTACTGGCGTTGACGATGGGCGGTCTGGCCGCCGCAGCGGCGGAGTTCCCCGATCCTGCCAACGACGCCAAGCCAGCCAAGGGCAAGCAGACCGCGGTGCTGGCCGGCGGCTGTTTCTGGTGCACGGAAGCGGTGTTTGAAATCATCGACGGCGTGACCGACGTCATCAGCGGTTACTCCGGCGGGACAAAACAGACGGCGCTGTACGACGTGGTTTCCACGGGGCGCACGGGGCACGCCGAAGCCATTCTCGTTACGTTCGATCCGGCGAAGATCTCCTACGGCCAGTTGCTGAAGATCTTCTTCAGCGTGGCGCACGATCCGACTTCGCTGAACCGCCAGGGCGCCGACGTGGGGCCTCAATATCGCAGCGCCATCTTCTACAACAGCGAAGAGCAGAAGTTTGTGGCCGAAGCCTATATCAACCAGATCAACAAGACTGGCGTACTGGGCAAGCCGATTGTGACGCAGGTTGTTCCGCTGGATAAGTTCTACACCGCCGAGAGCCACCATCAGGACTACTCGGGGCGGAACCGCAGCAATCCGTATGTGGTGGCGGTGTCGGACCCGAAGGTGGAGAAGTTGAAGAAGCTGTACCCGGGCTGCGTGCGAAAGCGGAAATAGTATGCGAGTCGCCGCCGGGTTGCTGTTCGCGATCGCGTTGGCCGCGCAACCGCTGGCGCTGTTGTCGGCCAATCCCCACTACTTTCTGTTCCGCGGCAAGCCGACGGTGCTGGTGACCTCGGGCGAACACTACGGGGCGGTGTTGAACACGCGCTTCGATTTCCGGAAGTATCTGGACACGCTGGCCACCGATGGGTTGAACCATACGCGCATCTTCACCGGGCTCTATCGCGAAGTGCCGGGGAGTTTCAACATCGCACGCAACACTCTGGCGCCGGAGCCTGCCGATTTCCTCTCGCCGTTCGCCCGCGATGCGGCGGGCGTGTATGACTTGAACACCTGGAGCGCCGCCTATTTCGAGCGCTTGAAGGAGTTCTTAACCGAGGCGAGCAAGCGCGGGATCGTCGTCGAAATCTGCCTGACGACGACGCACTACAACGAGACGCATTGGAAGCTGACGCCGTGGCAGAACAATCGCAATGGCGTGGGCAAGGGGCTACGGCATACCGATCCGTGGACGCTGAAAGATGCCGCGTTGCAGAAGGTGATGGACGCGTTCATCGCCAAGCTGGCCGCGGAGTTGGCGGGGTTCGACAACTTCTACTTCGAGATCTGCAACGAGCCCTATTTCGGCGGGCCGACGCTCGAATGGCAGCGACACATGGCAAAGACCATCCGCGCGGCCGACGGCGGGCGGCACCTGATTTCGCAGAACATCGCCAACCACGAGCAGACGGTCACGGCGCCAGACACGAACGTTTCCATCTTCAACTTTCACTACGCGCGACCGCCGCGAGCCGTCGCACAGAACTACTCGCTGGCGAGGCCGATTGGCATGAACGAGACGGGCTTCGACGGCAGTGACGACGCGGTGTATCGCATCCAGGCGTGGGATTTTCTGGTGGCGGGTGGCGCGCTGTACAACAACCTGGACTATTCGTTCGCCGTGGGATTTGAAGATGGCACATTCCAGCCGCCGGCTTCGACGCCGGGCGGCGGATCGGCGGCGTTGCGCAAGCAGTTGGGCTTTTTGAAGCGCGTTTTCGACGAGATGAATCTGGGGCGGGCGCAGCCGCTGGAAGACGCCTCGTCGCATGGACACTGCCTGGGGCAGGCGGGCGTGGAGTACCTCTGCTACGCGCACTATGGCGAATTGCGAAGCACCTTCCGTCCGCGCTACGCGGTGGAGACGGCGAAGAAGACGGTGGCGTGGCGCATGCAGGCGCCGGAGGGGCGCTACCTGGCGGTGTGGCTGGACCCGAAGTCGGGGAAGGAGTTGGGACGCGCCGAATGGACCGCGGGCACGCCCCTGACTTCACCGGAGCACAGCGAGGATATCGCGCTCACACTGCGGCGCGCCGCGAAGTGATTAGAGCGCGGCGAGAACTTCCTTGTACAAATACTTCGCGCCTTCCACG
>CANIFK010000304.1 GCA_947466555.1 Acidobacteriota bacterium
CTGCGAATGCCGCCGGAAACCCCGGCGGCATTCGCTATTCATGGACTAAGAAACCCTCACACCACGTACGGCTTGCGGTAATCCCGCGTCAGCAGCTTATTCGCCTCCGCGTCACCCACAAACTTCGGCCCGGCCGCCAACGTCAACCGCCGCCCAACCCGGTACGAAATATTCGCCAAATGGCACATCGAAGCGCTCAACGAAGCGATCGAAATCTCATCGTGCAGATCCTTCGAATTCCGCGACTTCACCGCACCCAGGAAGTTCTTCATGTGCAATCCCGTCGGATCGCCATCCGGTCCGCGCTGCGCCCGCTCTTCCATGATCAGCTCGTTGCTCTCGCCCTTAAACGCCTGGAACCCGGCATCGCTCATCGCCGCCCAGCCCTCGGTGCCGAAGTACAAATTGCCCACCATGATGTTCAACGGTGCCGCACCCTTCGGTGCCGTCGCCTCCGGAGCCGGAGCAGCCGCCATCGGCCCCTGCCGCGGCCCGCGAGGCACCGCGCCCTCGGCGCCAGTCAGCAATCCACGCACCTCAAACACCAGCTCCCGCCCGCCAAAATCGAACGAAGCGGAAAGCGTGTTCGGCGTCTCCTGGTCGTCCTCGTAGGCGAACTTCCCGCCATGCGCATAAGCCGTCTTCGGCCACTCCGGATCGCCCATGCCCCATCGCGCCAACCCCAACTCATGCACGCCCTGGTTGCCAATGTCGCCATTGCCCGTGTCCCAGAACCAGTGCCAGTTATACGCAAATCGCAACTCGTTAAACGGCCGCAATGGCGCCGGCCCCAGGAACATCTCCCAGTTCACGCCGGGCGGCGTCGGCGAATCCGGCTTATGCCCAATCGATTTCCGGCGCTTATAGCAGAGACCCTTCGCCTGATACACCTTCCCGATCAACCCGCCGTTCACCGCCTCCATCGCCTTCATCTTCATCGGATTCGAACGGTGCTGCGAACCCACCTGGAACATCCGCTTCGTCTCGCGCGCCACCTGCACCAGCTTCTGGCACTCGTAGATGTTATAGGCCGCCGGCTTCTCGCCATACACGTCCTTGCCAGCCTTCATTGCCCATATCGCCGCCAGCGCATGCCAGTGGTTCGGCGTCGCAATGGATACCGCGTCAATGCTCGGATCGGCGAACGCCTCGCGCATATCGGCGAACTCTTTCGCCTTCTCGCTCGTGCCCTTCAACAGCGTTGCCTGCGCCTTCTCCCGCGCCGCCTGGTTCACATCGCATAGGCCCGCCACGCGCGCCTCTCCAATGCGAATGTAGTTCCGCAGGTGGTCGCTCCCGCGCCCGCCCAAGCCCACAATGGCCAGGCTCACGCGGTCGTTCGCGCCCCATACCCGCATAGCCGAAGCAGCCGCGGCCGCCCCCATGAAATAACGACGAGTTGTACTGTCGGACATGCAGCGATCTTATCAAACACCGCACCCGGTGCCAGACCCCAAATGGCAGAATAGAGAGGTGTCCTTCGCCGACGAACTCGCTCAACTCCTCCCCCAAGACCTCCCCCACCGGGACAACGTCATCCGCAAGTCCGCCCTCCACCTCGACATGATCGTCGAAATCAACAAGGTGATGAACCTCACCCGCATCACCGACCCGCGTGAAGCCGCCATCAAACACGTCCTCGATTCCGTCCTCCCCTGGCGCCTCTTCGCCGACGCCCTTCACGTCGTCGACGCCGGCACCGGCCCCGGCTTCCCCGGCATCCCCCTCTCCCTCGTCCTCCCCGACGTCAAGTTCTCCCTCCTCGAAGCCACGCAGAAAAAGGCGCGCTTCGTCCAATCGGTCGTCGACGAACTGCGCCTCCCCAACGTCCAGGTCATCCCCCAGCGCGCCGAAGAGTGGATCCACCACAACCACGCCGACATCGTCACCGGACGCGCCGTCGCCCCGCTACACAAAGCGTTTCTAATCTTCGCCCCGGCCCTCAAGAACGATGCCCGCGTCCTGCTCTACAAAGGGCCCGACGTCGCCACCGAAATCACCGAAGCCGCCCCCGAATCCCGCAAACGCCGCATCGAATTCCGCATCCTCGAACGCTACGAACTCCCCGACTCGCTCGGCGAACGCACCATCGTCGAAATGCTCCGCTCGTAGTGGCCCTGTTTCGATAGGACTGGTACAACACCAGCCTTGCACCGTATCACGCTTTCTGTAACACTGTTTTTTCCTGCTGGAAATACACCTATATGAAGCTAACTACCCTGTGCCTTCTGGCGGCCTTGTGTGCCTTTCCCGTTGCCGCCGTGCCATTCACGGTAAACTTCCTCTGGACACCCATCGCGGCTACCGATGGCGGCTCCGCAGACTTCTTTGACTTTCAATTCGTTGCCCCGTCCGGCGACCTGAAGCTCACCCAAATGTCTGTCACTCTCGGCAATAATCTGATGTATGACCTCGTCGAAGCCGCACCGGGCCATGTGAACTGGGGCGCGTATGCCTTGACGGACGGCGGCGCCGGCGCCACCCAAACCTCCCCCGACCTCGGAGAAGGCACCAGCGGCAACCGCACCATCGCCTGGAACTTCGCCAGCTTCCTCAATGGCGTCACCTTGCGCTACGGGGCCGATGTCGATGCCACCACCGTCTGTGCGGCCGGCATCACCGGCGCGATCTGCCGCACGAATGGGGATAGCGTAACCACGGCCGGCTTCATCTCCCGCGGCGCCGTTGACGTCGCCTTTACCGTTGCACTCACCAACGGCGATCCCGGTGCTAGTTTCAGCTTTCCCGCCAGTGGCCAGTCCTGGATAGACGGCGGCGTCATTGCCAACACATCCTATAGCGGCGAGGTCTTCGCCCCTGCCCCGGTCACTACCCCCGAACCCGCCTCCTGGGCCCTCGGTCTCGGCGGTCTTTCGCTCTGCGCACTCCTCCGCCGCAAGCTACTATAGAGGTCTGGAGAAATCGATTGTCAGACTGGTCATTCGCGCAACAGGACGAGCAGGAACAGCTCGCCAAACTGGAACACTTCTCGGTGATGAAGCAAACTCCCAACGGCGAAAAGGAGATCCTCATCGCCCTGTATGAGTACCATACCCCGCAGGACCCGGCCATGAAGTTTGTCGCCCGCGCCAATCAACCGCTCTACCAGAAGACCGCGCCTGTCACGCCCATCGGCTGGGGCAACAACCGCCTCTCGGCCCTCTCGGCCTGCCTCAACATGATCCGCAAGTTCCCCTTCGAAGAGTAACCGAGCAGCTACTTCACCACCGAAGCCGCCACCGCGTTCGACACCGTCCGCAACAGCCGTCCGTCGTCTTCCGAAGTCGCCCGCGTCGTCAGGATCACCGTCACCACCTGGCTCACCGGATCGGCCCATACAACCGTGCCCGTGGCCCCGGAATGACCAAACGTGCCGGGTGAAACCAGGTCCCCGCAATAGACCCACACCGGGCTCGTCGCCAGTCCCCAGCCCAGCCCCCACGCCTTACCAATCGCCGTGTTCTGGTCGCTCGTCATCCGCGCCACCGTCGCCGGGCTCAGCAGGCGTTTCCCCGCAAACTGCCCGCCATTCAGAAACGTCTGCATCAGAATCGCCAGGTCCGTCACCGTCGAATGCATCCCGCCCCACGGGTGCCCCATGTCGCGCCAATACGGCGTGTTCGGGCCAAACCGCTCGACATCGGCCCCCAGCCCCGTCTGGCACAAAACCGTGTCTTCAATCTGCCGCCCGCCCAGCCCCAGCGACGAATCCTTCATCCCCAACACATCGAAGATTTCCTTCTTCTGGAACTCCCGCAAACGCGCCCCCGTCACCCGTTCCACAATCTCCCCGGCCAGCAACGTGCCCATGCTCTGATAGCTGAAATCGGTCCGCGGCTTGTACAGCAACGGCGTAGTAAACGTGCCCTTCACAAAGTCACTCAATGGCGCATGCGCCCGCCGCAGTTCCGTATTCTGCGGCAGCATATCCGGCAGCCCCGACGTATGCGACAACAAATCCCGCACCCGGATCAACCCGCGCTCCCCGCCCTGCAACTCCGGCAAATACTTCGCCGCCGGATCGTTCAACGAAACCAACCCGCGCTCCACCAACAGCATCAGCGCCACGGCGTTCACGGGCTTTGAAATCGATGCCAGCAAATACACCGCGTCCGGCTTCGCCCCGAACCCTTCGTGCAGAACGATACTCCCGTTCCGCGCCACCAGGATCGACGCCGCCCGCACCCGCCCCGACTTCACCTCTTCCGCAAGCAACGCCGAAGCCCGCGCCAGCCGCGGACCCGACATCCCCAGCGCCTCCGGCGTCCCGCGTTTCAACTGTCCCATCACCGCCATCGCCCCCAGCACCATTAGCGCAATACGACGTCCCATACCTTGGTCCTCCTGTCCTTCCCCTTCGGCCCATCTACCGTCAGCGTCACCACATACTCACCCGGCTTCGCATACACATGCTGCGGATGCCGCTCCGTCGACGTCTTCCCATCGCCGAAGTCCCACAGCCACGACGTCACCGGCCCATACGACAGATCCTGAAACGCAATCAGGCGCCGGTCCATGTCCACAACCTGAAACGCCCACTCCGCCTCCACCGCCCGCCGCAACCCGCCCTCAATGGGCATCAACCGGAACGCCACCAGGTCCGACGCGTTCCCATACATCGACGTCTTGTGCGACAGATTCCAAAACCCGCGATACTTCTTCCCCTCCCCATCATCGTCGTAGTCCAGAACCGACCACGACATCCCGATCACCTTGTTCTCCCAAAGCTTCGATTCCACACTCCGCTCCGGCCCCTCATACGCCGCGTAGTCAAACGGAGTAATAAAGAACTCCAGAACTAACTTGCCACTCTCCCCCGGCTTAAACTTAAAATCATAAGCGGCATTGGCATACGGCAGGCTCTTGATCCACGGCTGGCACCCCCACACCATCGTCCAGTCTTTATCTAGCGGCGGCGTAAATATGTGGTAATTCTGCGCGTGAACCCCGTGAAACGAAAAATGCGCCTGATCGGGATTGATCCCCTGCACCGGATGACTGGTCTTGATAAAAGGACCACCCGATAAGTCCCCATCAACGACAACTTCAAATATGTCGTTGTGTAAGTCCCGATGCTTGAAGTCCCAGTAGTTATCGGAGGCTTCATACAGGAAATACAACCGGTTCATCCCCTTCACCCACCCCACCTTCACCGTCACGTCCAGATCCTTCCGGTCCATCGGCGTATTGTTCACCGTGTCCTTCAGCTGGTCCTGGCCAATCGCGTACGAAGCCGGCACCATCGCCCAATCGTCCGTCTTCCCATCGATCCGCGGAATCTGATTCGCCGGAAACTGGAATACCTTAAATTCCACGCCCGGGCGCTCCAGCGCGCACAGCGGCAGCGCAAACATAACCAGCGTCATCAGTCGCATTGTGAGACCCTTCCCTTCGCCGCTCCAGAGTCCCACAAAGAGCCCGGACGATTCAATATGGGCTGATCGAAGCCTGGTCGGAAGGAAGCGTCATGCCGCTCGAAATCGCCCACGGCCGGCCCTCTCGCATCAGCAAACACAACCCCGAAAGGAATCTGTATTCGTAACGGTCGGCCCCGGGAAACGAGACGGTCCACTCCACCGTGCCCCGAAACCCCGCAAGCTGCGGCCAAAGCGCCCGCACGTCCGCCGTCACCTGCAGCTTGTTGTCGAAGTAGATCTGGTCCCGCAGAACAATCTCGCCCGCCAGATTCCGGAATACGAAATCCAACGTCGCCGTTGTCGTCATCGTCACCCAAATCAGTTCAGGCCGCGCCGTAGCATCCGTCAAATCCAGCGACACCGTCGACCGCCGCTCATGCGCCGGCGCGAGCGACACCGCCAGACTCTGCACAATCCGCTCGCCCTCTTTGTAAGTCACCACCGCGCTGGCGCCCAACGGATTGCCCTGCGGCTCATAAATCTCCACAAACCCCCGCGTCAGCGCCAGCGCCTTCCCGCTCGTTTCAATGACGCCCGTCGCGCCCGGGGCCAACGCAATATCCACCGTGTTGCCCATAATCCTGCCTGAGGAAACCGTCAATCCCGGTGCCCACGATTCGCCAAAGCCCCGCGAAGTCAGAAACGTCACCACCGCCAACGCCGGCTTGTCCGACAGGTTCACCACCGTCACCTGCGTCGACCACCCGCCGCCATCCTGCACCAACGGCAGAAACCGATCCGTTTCGCCAACAGTCGCCGCGCCAGCCATCCCAATGCTCAGTACAACCAAGAGTAGTCGCATCATCCGTCCCACAAATCAGCGTAGATCCGCATGACTGCCGCCGAATGAACACGGAATGACATTCCAATAACAATCCCCCACGGCGTACCATAAATCGATGTTTCGTTACGGCAGCGATCAGTCTCTCTTCCTCGACCGCCCTCCGGCCTTGACCGATCTCTCCGCCCTCGCCCGCATCCCCGGCGTCGTCAACCTCCACCCCGCCTACGATTCCGTACTGATCGTCTTCAACCCGCTCACAACCACCCACGAAGCAATCCAGCAGGCCGCCCGCCAAATCCCCGCCACCCCCGCAAAACAAGGCCGCCACCACCGCATCCCCGTCACCTACAACGGCCCCGATCTCGCCGCCCTCGCACAACACCACTCCC
>CANIFK010000305.1 GCA_947466555.1 Acidobacteriota bacterium
CCGGCCGCTTGCTTCGCGGAAAAGGACGGTTCGTTCGTCAACAGTTCCCGCTGGCTGCAGTGGAAGAAAGCGGCTGTGCCGCCGCCGGGGATTGCCAAGCCGGACCATGAAATCATTGCCCGGATCTTCACCGCTGTGCGCGCCCTCTATGCGAAAGAGGGCGGTAAGGGCATGGAATCGTTGATGGCGATGCAGTGGAACTATGCGCAGCCGTTGACGCCGTCGCTGGAGGAAGTGGCGCGCGAAGTGAATGGCCGCGATCTGACGACGGGCGCGCAAGTTCCGGGTTTCGCCGCGTTGAAGGACGATGGATCCACGTCATGCGGAAACTGGGTCTATAGCGGATCATGGACCGAAGCGGGAAACAATATGGCGCGCCGCGGCCAGGAGGATCCCACCGGCCTGGGGCTGTTCCCGAACTATGCGTGGAGCTGGCCGGCCAATCGACGTATTCTGTACAATCGCGCGTCGAACGACGCCGATGGGAAGCCGTGGTCAGAGAACCACGCCAGCATTCGTTGGAACGGAACGACGTGGACCGGCGATGTTCCGGACTACAAAGCGGACGCGGGTCCGCACGACTACGGTGCCTTCATCATGCTGCCGGAGGGCGTGGCGAAGTTCTACACCACTGAGCTCGCCGAGGGGCCGTTCCCGGAGCATTACGAGCCGATGGAATCGCCCGTCAAGAACGCGCTTCATCCCAATGCCTCTTCCAACCCGTGCGCGCCGGTGATGACCAGCAGTGCGGACGCCATGGGCACGCCGGACAAGTATCCCTACGTCGCCATTACCTACCGGCTGACCGAGCACTTCCACTACTGGACGAAGCATGTGGCCAGCGGGGCGGAGCTGCAAAGCAATTTCTTCGTGGAGTTGCCCGAAGCGCTTGCCAAGGAGAAGGGCATCAAAGGCGGCGATGTCGTCCGCGTCTCCTCCGCGCGAGGTACGGTCGAAGGGCCGGCGATGGTGACGCAGCGCATGCGGCCGCTCACCGTTTGCGGCAAGACGATCTACCACGTTGGCATTCCCATTCACTGGGGCTACGTGGGCCGTGTGCGCGGCCCGTTGGTCAACAACCTCACGCCATCGGCGTTCGATCCGAATTCCGGAACCCCTGAATACAAGGGCTTCCTTGTGAACGTGGAGAAGCTCTAACCATGCCGGCAACGACAGTCGCGAAACTGGTCGATACTTCGCTGTGCATCGGCTGCAAGGCCTGCGAAGTGGCGTGCCAGGAATGGAACGATCAGGAGTTTACTCTCGGCGTTTTCAATAACACCTACCAGACCCAGCCGGACCTGACGCCAAGCTTCTGGAACCTCATCAAGTTCAACGAGCACGTCGATGACGGCGTCAATAGCTGGCTGATGGCGAAGTATCAGTGCATGCACTGTGCTGATCCGGGCTGCCTGAAAGCCTGCCCGGCGCCGGGCGCCATCGTGCAATTGCCGAACGGCATCGTCGACTTCAAACAGGACAACTGCATCGGCTGTGGCTACTGCATTACCGGTTGCCCTTTCGATGTGCCGCGGCTGAGCCCGACCTCGAAGAAAGTCTACAAGTGCTCGCTCTGTTCGGACCGCGTCGGCGCGGGCATGACACCCGCCTGCATTCGCACGTGCCCGACGAACTGCTTGACCTTTGGTTCGCGCACGGATCTGGTCCAGCTCGCGCAGATTCGCACCGCGGAGTTGAAGGAAGACGGCTTTAAAGATGCCGGGGTCTACGACGGTCCGGGCGTCGGCGGCACCAACGTGATGTATGTGTTGAAGCATGCCTCGGAGCCCGAGAAATATGGGCTTCCGAAGGACCCGCGCATTCCGTGGACGGTGTCGTTGTGGAAGGGCCCGTTGAAGTGGGTGGCCAACGCGGCGTTCCTGGGAACGGCGGTTGGCGCGATGCTGCACTATTTGAAATTCGGACCCAAGGAGACGCATGATGACGACGAAGTCGCTTGAGCGTTTCTCGTTCGCCGAACGCGTGTCCCACTGGATGTCGGCGCTCTGTTTTCTCTACGCGGCATTCACCGGACTCGCGCTTTGGTCGCCGCGGTTGTTCTGGCTCGCTGGCGTGTTTGGCGGTGGCGAAACGGTCCGCGCCTGGCACCCGTGGGGTGGTTTGTTTTTCGCCTTGGCGCTCGGTGTGATGTTTCGTCGCTGGGTTGGGCAGATGCAGTTGGACGAGGACGACGAAATCTGGTTGGCCAAGAGCCATCTGTATGCGCAGCACATCGAAGCCGGCATGCCGGAGACTGGCCGCTTCAATGCCGGGCAGAAGATGATGTTCTGGCTGCAATCGGCCAGCGCGTTTTTCCTGCTGCTCTCCGGGCTGGTCATCTGGTTTCCCGAAGTCGCTCCGCGCTCGGCCCGGCTCATCGCCATCCTGCTTCACCCGATCTGCGCGGCAGTTTCCATGGGCGGCATCATGGTGCATTTCTACATGAGCACCCTGGCGGTTCCTGGCTCGATGGGCGCGATGATCCGGGGTAAAGTGAGCCCCGGTTGGGCCAAATCCCATCACGGCAAGTGGTTCCGCGAGGTCTCCGGACGGTGAGGGCGGCCCGCGCGCGCCACCTTGCCGCGCGTTACCCTCAGTCAGCAGAAGTGTTCGAACTGATTGCTGCGGCCTATGACCTGATCGGCGATTTGCAGCCCAAGTTTTCGGAGACCCAGCCTTTGGCCGATCGGCTCCACGCTGCCCTTGGCGACCGTGCGCCGGAACTGGTCCGCGACGCGGTTCCCAGCGTCGAAGCCTACTACAACACACCCAATCCGTTCGACCCGGCCAGCTTCTTTTCGCGACTGGCGCTGGAAGCCTGGGCCCGCCACGCGCCGCTTCAATTTCCGAACGCCGCGCCGAACGAATGCCCCCGCTGCGGCCACGCCCCACAACTCGGGGTTCTACGCGAATCAGGGAATGGCGACGCGCTTTTTCTTTCCTGCTCCCTGTGCCGGCACGAATGGCCCTTTCGCCGCACTACCTGTCCGGAGTGCGCCGAGACCGACCCGGAGCGGCTCAGCTACTATTCCGCCGAAACGGTGCCATTCGCGCAGACCCAAACCTGCCAGACCTGCAGTGCCTACATCCACCTACTCAGCCCGGAGCGGGAGCTGGCAATGATTCCAGAGGTGGATGAATTGGCTCTCCTCGCGCTGGACGTATGGGCGCTGGAACAGGGATTTCACAAGGTGTGGCCGAATCTCGCCGGATTGTAGCTGCATGGGACGGAAATGAAAAACGGCCCGGGCTGTTGCCAGCCGGGGCCGTTGTTTTTGCGGTTCTGTTGGTTCGGGACCGTTACTGCACTGTGGTCTTGGCCGCATCGCGACAGTTGTTGGTTTCGTCCTCTTCAGGTACCGCGCCGAAGGCATCCACGCAAGCCCGGAGAGTATAGGTGCCGGGTGTCAGTGTCCCCGGTACGGTGACGTTGACGGCGGCGGTGTTCGAGGTGCCGGCTGCCATGTTGGCGGCCACGGTGCGAGTTCCGATCGTGAAGCCGAGGTTGGCTGAGTTGATCAGCTGGAAGCGGACGGTGTAGCCGGCGTTGACGCGTTCGTTGCCTTCGTTGCGGACGGTGCTGGACAGGTTGAACGTTGTACCGCGGGGCAACTGCGTTGGCGGGTTTTCGAGGGCGGTCACGGTCAGGTCCGGCTGCGCTTTGTTGACCCCGTGTTCGCGGTAGATTTCGGCGATTTTGTTGATGTTGCCGCTCTGCAGTTCCTGGAATCCGGCGAAGAGTTCGTGGATGGAGGTCGGGTGGTTGTGGAGCAGGCTGTCGGACGGATCGAAGTTCTTGATCACGTTCCACATCTGGGCGAAGGTCATGCTGAAGTTGTCGCGCCGGCCGGGTCCCTGTGCGCCCTGGTCATCGTTGGCGCTATCGGTCAGATCCCACAGAATGCCGGCGATGATGCCTTCCACGTTGTCGCGTTCCGCCGCCGTGACGTCGACGGTAGGGAGCGTCTCGAACTGGTACCGGGTGACGCCGTAGCCGTCTTCGACGTTGTGGCGGGCATGCATGAAGGCGCCGAAGAAATCAGGCCAACCTTCGGTCCAGGAGATCACGCCTTTCTCGGGCTGGAAGATGCAGTGGCCGGGGTTATCAGGTTGGTCGCAGACGCCGTTGTCGTAGTCCGGGATGGGGCTTTCGGCTTTCGTGATCAGGATGTGGTGGCCGTATTCGTGATAGATGTCGCCTTCGCCATCAAACGGGCGTTCTGGTTCGATGGTGATGGTGTTCAGGACCGGTGTGTAGAAGGTCCCTTCGCCGGGCCAGAGCACCGTCACTTTCGACATGCCTTCGTTGACGGTGGCCATGAAGTCGTGGGCTCGCATGATGATGTTGTGCGCCTGGGCGGCTTCCTTGTTGGAGGTGAGCGTCAAGGTACCGAAGCTGACGTTGCCGCCGGGGCTGTCCTGTTTCGTGGAGGAGCGGAAGGTGTAGGTTCCGGCGAAGATGTTGTCGGGCTTCACTTCGACTACGCTGTTACTCAGTACAAGGCGAACGAACAGGTCGGGCCCATCGAAGAGATCCCCGCAACTGGCACCGAGCGTAAAGTTGCCGTTCGTATCGGTAATGCCTTTGGCGCAGCGTTCGTCGCCCAGGGAGGGGAACGGATTCTCGTTCCACAGTTCGACGGTGGCGAAGCGAACGGGGCGGCGGACGCCATTGTCGTCGAGGTAGGTGAAACGGCCGGAGGCGTTGATGGAGACGGAGGCGGAGCGCTGGCCCTTGGCGGATTTGGCGTCCTGCGCTTCGAGGATGGTGGTCTGCTTTTCCGGTTGGCCGGGCAGGCTGGGCTCGGTTGCGTTGGCGGGTTCGGGCAGCGCGGCGCCGGGTTCAAAGGTCGCCTCGATGACTTCTTCCGCGGAGCGGCTTCCGTTCTTGGCGGCCGGGGCTTCTTCCAGTCCGGCCTTCTCCGGGAACTGCCCGCCCATGCGGTCGGTGCGGAGCGTGGTCTTGGACTCCGGTTGGTTGGGGACCCGGACGGAGGCCTGCAGCGCGCCGGGATCGTCCGACAGCGGGATGGCTTTCATCTGGAATTCCATGCGCTGGCCGGCTTTCAACGAACCGGTCCACTGCGTGGGTCCATCGATGACCTGCCAGCCGGCGGGCGGGACCAGCGCATACTCGGCCTGGTTCACGTCGGTGGCTGATTGCAGGACGACGTAGATGGTAGCGGCTTCGCCGCGGCGAGGTGCGTCGGCGCTGGCCAGGCTGACCTTGACCGGCGAGCCGATGTGGGCTTCGACCGGGGCGCAAAGGAAGGCGAGGGCGCCGGCAACGGCGGCTTCGCGGGCGATCTTCTTGACGATGTGGCAAATCGGGAACATGGTGTTTTCTCCTGTGTTTTGGCTGATTTCACGCTGTCTGTTTGCGTGTTCATAAGCCAACGCGCGGAGATTCGAAATACCCCTTGGCCACTTTTGGGGCATTTACAAAACCTTTGCAAGTTCCCTATAAGCCGCCGATTTCCTTTACAAGTCGCGCCGCTTCGGCCGCTGGAGTGCCTTCGTTGCGGTTGGTCAGGAGGATCACCACGATCTTCTTATCCGGATAGCGGAGGAGCGCATTGCGGAAGCCGCGGGTTTCACCCGTGTGGCTGATGACGCGCTGGCCATCGCGCGTTTCCAAGCGCCAGCCGAAGCCGTAGTTGGTGGGTGTGCCGTCGTTGAGTTTTGCCGTGGTCCAGGATTGTTTGAGCGTTTCGCAGTCGAGCAGTGTGCAGCGGTCCAGAGCACGGATCCACTTGGCGAGGTCGATCACGTTGGAGTAGATACCGCCGTCGCCAAGCACTGCGCTGGTAGCGGATTGATCGTTGCGCTTCCACCCGGATTCGGTGCGGGCGTGGCCGTAGGCGCGGTGCGGAACGGTGTCGGCGCCTGCCACATGCGCCACCGTGTTCTTCATGCCGAGCGGCTTGAAGATGCGCGCCTTAAGGAACGCGGGGAAGGACTGTTTCGAGGTGTGTGCAACGATGCGGGCGAGGATGGCGTACCCGGTGTTGGAGTATCGATATTTTTCGCCGGGGGCAAAGAGCAGGGACGTCTGCTTGACGACGAATGCCTGGACGTCGGCGTCGGTGAGTTGGGGTGCGGTGTCGGGCACATTGTCGTCGTAATCGCGCAGGCCGCTGGTATGGGTGAGCAGATGGCGGATCGTAATGCCGTTGGCGTAGGCGGGCCAGAACCAGGGCACGTGCTTGCTGACTGGATCGTCGATTGCGAGCTTGCCATCCTTCGCGAGGAGCAGGATGGCGGTGGCGGTGAATTGCTTGGTGACCGACGCCAGGCGGAAGTTTGTTTTCGGCGTTACCCTGCGGCCGGAGTCTATGTCGGCCATACCCTCTAGTTTTGTCTGTACCGGCTTTCCATCGCGTAGTATGAGCAGCGCGGAACCGGGGTCAAGCATGGCCAAGAGAAAACAGAGCATATGTGCATGATGCAACTTTTTCGAGAACTCCTATATTTTCCGGACAACGGTGTCCCCTTTGTTTGTAGACCGAAAGGTGAAGGATCACATCATGAAGAAAATCGCAATTATTTGCGGATTACTGGGCTTGGCGGCTGCGATGAACG
>CANIFK010000306.1 GCA_947466555.1 Acidobacteriota bacterium
GAAGCCGGTGTCGATACCGAGCTTGATTCCCTTCGACAGCAACTTCCCGCTCGTGTTCATCGACAGCTTCTGGATGGCGAAGTTCAGGTTGAACTTGGGTTTTCGGAGCGCCTCGTATTCCTCGTAGGTAAACCCTTTCTTATCAGCGTCTAACAGGTTCTCGACCACCGGTGGGCGGGAGAAGTACTTCAGGATAAACTCGCGGGCCTTGCCGATGGGTAAGTGGCGGTCCTTTTCGCCAAGTGTGTCGTGAAAGAAGCCGTCGAAGGTATGTATCTCTCTTTCCTTCGTGCCGAGGTTGCTATAGAAATCGTGTTGCGGTTTGTTCTGGACGACCCAATCCTTCCCGGAAAGGAGTAACTGCGTGGGTATATGGATCGCTTGTGCGTCTTCAATGACGCGGGCGGCGGTGTCATATAGCCCGAGTAACACGCGGGCGGAGATGGGGCGTTTGATGAGCGGGTCGGTTGCGTAGCTTTTCGCGCGTTCGGCGTCGTGGGTGAGGGCGCTGCCGGTGACGTAGGACTGGACGAAGAAGTCGCCGATTAGGGCGTGCCAGACTGTGAGACCGAGGCGGGCGAAGGGGACGTAGAGTTTGACCTTGAATGCCGGCGACGCCAATACGAGGCAACGGATTTGGGGAGCGTAGGCGTGCGCCCAGGCGGCGGCGAAGACGGCGCCGACGCTTTGGGCGACGACGGCGATGTCGGTTGTGGGGATGCCGTATTCGGCGGAGAGGTGGCGGATGAATTGGTCGAGGTCGGCGGAGAACGTCGACATGGTGACGTTTTTGTCCTGCACGCCTTCGCTTTTACCGTGGGCGCGAGCGTCCCAGGCGAAGATGTTGAACTCGGGGAGGTTCAGTTCATCGGCCACGTGGGCCAAACGACCGGAGTGTTCGTGGCCGCGATGGAGCAGGACCACCGCCTTCTTTTCGGTTCCCGGCCAATGCCGGTAGAACAGTCCGGTCCCGTCACGGAGCACTACTTTGCGTTCTTCGACGCTTCGCATCATTCCTCTTTTATCGCCAATATGTGTCTGGCGCGATTGTACACTGTCGCTACAAGCCCTAGCGCAAACAGAGGCGCAATCCACTCACTCACTGCAAAACCAAATGCGGTCCAGGTTCCGAGGATGCCTTGGAGGAGCGCTCGGTCGCTTTTGCCGAGGGGGCCGTCATTCCGGCGAATGCCGGTCAGCGTCTGGCCTACTACGCTCGTCATTTCGGTTAGGCCGGCCAGGACGATGACCGTGCCGACTACGGCCGGGTTCCAGTTAGGGAGGTAGGCGAATGGCAGGAGCAATGCCGCGTCGGCCAGGACGTCGGTCAACTCGTTGAGCAGGGCGCCCAGGCGCGTGGCCTGGTTGTGCTCGCGGGCTAGCATGCCGTCGATGGCGTTGGCGGCCATGCGCAGGAAGAGCCAGACGGGGAGCATCCACCATTGGCGCGTTCCGTACGCCAGGTCAAGGCCGAGGGCGAGGGAGATCAGGCAGGTGACGACCGTGAGCTGATTGGCTGTGACCCCGATGGCGGCCAGACGGTTCGCTATGGGGCGCAGGAGCGCTTGGAACTTCGGCTTTAACTGGTAGACGCTAGGCATTGGTGAAGGCGACCAGCGCCGCCAACTTGGCTGCCGCGGCGCCGCTGTCGATCGAGTGCTTCGCCTTGTCGATGGCTTCTTCAGGGCTTGTAGCGGCCGCCGCTACCAGGAGGCCGGCGGCGGCGTTGAGCAACACGACGTCGCGGCGGGGGCCGGTTTGTCCGCTCAGGATTTCGTGGGTGATTTGGGCGTTGGCGAAGCGGTCACCGCCGCGGAGCGCGTCGAGCGACGCGCGGGGCAGGCCGAAATCGGCGGGTTGCCAGTATTCCTTGGTGACCTTGCCACCTTCGACTTTCCAGATTGTGGTGCTGCCGGAGAGGGTGATTTCGTCGAGGCCATCGGACCCGTGGACCAGGAATTGGCGCCCGGTGTTGAGGTTGGCCAGGGTCTGGGCCATCTCGTCGCCGATGCCTTCGCCGGGCACTCCGATGAGCTGGGCCTGGGCGCCGGCGGGGTTGCAGAGGGGGCCCATGAGGTTTAGCGCCGTGCGGATTTTGAGCTCGCCGCGGACCGGGGCGGCGTGGCGGAGGGCGGGGTGAAGCTTGGGTGCAAAAAGGAACCCGATGCCGGTTTCGCGGATGGATTGACCCATCTTTTCGGGGGTGAGATCGATGACCACGCCAAGGGCTTCGAGCACGTCGGCGCTGCCGCACATGGAGCTGGCGGAGCGGTTGCCGTGCTTCGCCACCTTCACTCCGGCGCCGGCGACGACGAATGCCGATACGGTGGAAATGTTAAAAGTATTGGTCTCGTCGCCACCGGTGCCGCAGGTGTCGAGGGACGGGCCGGGGCCGGGATCGACGAGGAGCATCTCGGCGCGCATGGCGCGGGCAAAACCGGTCAAAACATCAGCCGTGGCTTTGTGGGGCGGGAGTACAGCGAGGAAGGCGGCGAGCTGGACAGGGGAGACTTCACCGGCCAATATGAGGCGCATGGCGCGTTCGGCTTCATCGGAATGAAACGGTTTTTCGCGGATCCGGTCGTGAAGAATGGGCAAAAAGGCTGAGATGGGTTCCGGCACGGTGATAAACTGTGAGTTTACCGTATGAAAATCCACGAGTATCAAGGAAAGGCGATTCTGGCGCGCTACGGCGTGCCGGTGCCAAAAAGCATTGTCGCCTTTACCGTCCAAGAGGCCGAAGCCGCGGCTAAAGAACTCGGCGGCTTTGTTGTCGTAAAAGCCCAGATTCACGCTGGAGGCCGCGGAAAAGGCGGCGGTGTGAAGGTCTGCAAGACCGTTGAGGACGCAGTCGAGGCATCGAAAAAGATCCTCGGCATGCAACTCATCACGCACCAGACGGCGCCCGAGGGCCAGCTGGTCCGGCGCTTGCTGATCGAAGAGGCGCTGCCGATTGAGAAAGAACTTTATCTCGGCATCACGCTCGATCGTGTGACGGGCAAGAACGTTTTCATGGCGTCGAGCGAAGGCGGCATGGAAATTGAGGAAGTGGCCCATCATTCGCCTGAGAAAATTTTGAAGGAAACCATCGAGCCGGGCCTCGGCCTGCAGGGTTTCCAGGCTCGGAATATGGCCTTCGGCATCGGCATTCCGGCCAAGAGCGTGAACGCGGCGGCGAAGGCGATGGTTGCCTTGGCCAAGGCCTACGAAGAGTCTGACGCTTCGCTGGCGGAGATCAACCCGTTCATCCTGCTGAAGGACGGCCGTGTGATGGCGCTCGACGCCAAGATCAATATCGACGATAACGCGTTGTACCGGCATCCGGACTTTGTTGACTTACGCGATGTGGACGAGGAAGACAAGTTGGAAGTGGAAGCTTCCAAGTTTGCTCTGAACTACATCAAACTGGACGGCAACATTGCTTGTATGGTGAACGGCGCCGGGTTGGCCATGGCCACGATGGACATCATTAAGTGGGCGGGCGGCGAGCCGGCGAACTTCCTGGATGTGGGCGGCGGCGCGAACGAAGAACAGATCAAGAATGCATTCCGGATTCTGCTTTCCGATCAGGCCGTGAAGGCTGTGTTGATCAACATCTTCGGCGGCATTCTGCGGTGCGATGTGCTGGCGACCGGTGTGGTGAACGCGGCGCGCGATCTGGGTATCTCGCTCCCCGTGGTGATCCGCATGGAAGGAACCAACGTGGAAGAGGGCAAGAAGATTATTGCCGAATCCGGGTTTAACTTCCAGGTTGCTGATGGCATGAAAGACGCGGCTGAGAAAGTTGTGAAGGCGGCACAATGAGCGTACTAGTTAATAAAGAAACTCGCCTGCTGGTGCAGGGTTACACGGGTGCGCAGGGCACCTTCCACGCGACGAACTCGATTAACTACGGGACGACCGTGGTTGGCGGTGTGACGCCGGGCAAGGGTGGCACGTTGCACCTGGACCGTCCGGTGTTTGACACCGTGGGCGCGGCAGTTCGCGATACGGGCGCCAACGCCACCGTGATTTTCGTGCCGCCGCCGTTCGCGGCCGATGCGATTATGGAAGCCGCCGATGCGGGCATCGCCTTGATTGTCTGCATTACCGAAGGCATTCCGGTGCGGGACATGATTGCGGCGAAGCAGTTTTTGTCGACGCGCGGTTCGCGGCTGATCGGGCCGAACTGCCCAGGTATCATTACGCCGGGCGAGTGCCGGATTGGGATTATGCCGGGTCATATCCACTTACGTGGGCATGTTGGCGTTGTTAGCCGCTCCGGCACGTTGACTTACGAGGCTGTTGGCCAGCTGACTAAGTTGGGCATTGGGCAGTCGACTTGTATCGGCATCGGTGGCGACCCGATTATCGGTACGACGCACTTGGACGCGATCAAGCTGTTCAACGAAGATCCGGACACGCACGCGATTGTGATGATCGGCGAAATTGGCGGCAATAACGAAGAGATTGCGGCGGCCTATATCAAGGATCACGTGAAGAAGCCGGTGGTTGGTTTTATTGCCGGGCAGACGGCGCCTCCAGGGCGGCGTATGGGCCACGCGGGCGCGATTGTGGCCGGCGGCAGCGGCAAGGCATCGGACAAGATGGCGGCGATGGAAGCCGCGGGCATTACGGTTTGCAGTACCCCGGCCGACCTCGGCCAGAAAATTCAAGAAAGACTTTCGAGCTAAAGAAATATGGCATTGGAACGTACATTTGCGATGATCAAGCCCGACGCGGTTTCGCGCGGGATCAGCGGCCAGATCATCTCCATGATCGAAGAGAACGGCTTCCGCATTGTGGCGATGAAGAAGCATCACATCACGGTGAAGGAAGCGGAAGGCTTTTATGGCGTGCACCGCGAACGGCCGTTTTTCGGCTCGTTGGTTAAGTTCATGACCGAGGGGCCGTCGATTCTTCTGGTGTTGGAGAAGGAAAATGCGATTGCCGGCTGGCGCGAACTGATGGGCGCGACGAATCCGGCGAACGCGGCGGAAGGGACTGTGCGCAAGCGGTTTGCTGAATCGATCGAGCGGAACTGCTCGCACGGTTCGGATGCGGTTGAGACCGCGGCTGTGGAGTGTGTTTACTACTTCGCGGCTTCGGAATTGCTGTAGAGGTTTCCTGCACCATCAAAAGCCGGAGGTCGAAAGATCTCCGGCTTTTTCTGTTTTGGCGGGCGGGTCGGTCCCAAGTCGAAAGTACTTGTTGGTATCGTCTCTTGCTGTTGTTCACGAAATGAGTAAGGTATCCGGTGGAACTGTCAGGAGTCCGTCTGGAGCTTATCATTTAGGCGTTGCACTTCGGCTTCCGCTATTTTCTCTAGTCGGGCGATTTCAGGTTCGACTCCAAGCTCGAAATAAGCATTTTGAATTCTCAGGTTCGCGATCAGAACCACGATTCCGGCGCGAATTGCCATGTCCGCATCGGCAGACTGCGGTTCGGCGATGAACTCAAACTTCTTCTCACCAATAATCCGTTTGCGATGGAAGAGATCAATTGGAGTTGCATGCACGGATAAGTTCGCTCTAGAGTAGGCCCAGAGTGTAACTGTGTCCAGCCCCAGCCCAACCTTCTTCGCCATCGAGATCAAATCTAGAGTGTTCCAACTGGGCGCGGCTCCCTTGGGGCCTTCGAATCGATCTTTTAGCTCGGCGTAGGTTGCATCTATGTCCGAGCTGATAGCCTGAACTTCAGGAGGCAATGAAACTCCGCTGGCCTTGGCAACATTGTAGAACTTTCTGGCTTGAATAACGCCATAATCTAGAAAATCCTGCGTCAATTCTGAGTTTTTGGCAATGTAACCTGCAGTGACCACTTTCTCGAACAGTCCGCGCAGTATTTTCAGCCCACCCACTCCATAGCCGTTCCCGCATAGTACCCAAATCTCAAAGTAGTCCTCCATGGCCGCCTTGCCTAATAAGTAAACTACTTCGTCTGTTTTGCCGTTTAAAGTGATGGGACGGTTGAGAACTTTTTGGGATATTTCCAAAAGTGATGGGAGTACGGTTTCCACGAAGAACCAGTTTCGAGAGCGAAACGACTGCCATCGGTCCCGGAACCCGATTTCGTATTGCTCCTGTTCAGAATTCAGCATGTCTTGAGTCTAGCGTGAATGGGTAAGGATCTATTTACGCTGAGTCCGTCTGGCATAAACATGGGCTCTGTATCTCGCATACCCATTGAAGGGGGAATGTTGTTTCAAGTCCGTTGGGCGAAAGTGTTGATGTTTGTGAAGCGGAAAGGTTTCCTGGTGCCGGAATGTCACCATTTGAAATATTCCCGCAAGTGTATATATTGAAGGGTCTCGATCCTGAATCCAGTCGTGTGCATTATTGTAGTGGCGAAGAGACTGCGAAGGCCTCAGCGGTCACCTGAAAAGCGGCCAAAGGCGGTCACCCCAAAACCGGCCAATGGAGAGTTGAGTCAGGACAAGCTTTTTTATAATCTATTCCGCCCGAATGGAGCAAGGAATTTCGTTGGTAAATGCGCCCGGAGGGCGCGTTGGTTGAGGCACGCCGGGTCGTCGGCCCTGTGGGAATGTGGGAATCGCGGGGTGGGCGATTTCCAAGCGCGGGGGGAAACGA
>CANIFK010000307.1 GCA_947466555.1 Acidobacteriota bacterium
CGCGAACAGCAGCTAACCGCCGCCCCCGAGGCCGATCGACGCACCCTCATCCGCCGCGCCAGCTTTGACCTGCTTGGCCTCGCCCCCACCGAATCAGAAATCACGGCCTTCGTCAACGACGCTCGCCCCACCGCCTACGCCGAACTCATCGACCGTCTGCTGACCTCCCCGCGCTACGGCGAAAAATGGGGCAAGCACTGGCTCGACCTCGTCCGCTACGGGGATACCTCCGGCTTTGAGCAGGATCCCTATAACCTCTACGCCTGGCGATACCGCGACTACGTCATCAAGAGCTTCAACGACGACAAACCCTACGACCGCTTCATCAAAGAGCAAATCGCCGGCGACGAACTCTACGAAGATCCCGAAGCCCAGCAGGGCACCGGCTACTTCAACGTCGGTCCCAATCGCGACATGCTCTACAAGGTGGAAGACATCAATCGCATCGAATCGCTCACCGATTTTGTCGACACCACCTCTTCCGTCTTCCTCGGCCTCAGCGTCGGCTGCGCTCGTTGTCACGACCACAAGTACGACCCCATCCCCCAGCGCGACTACTACCGCATGCAGGCCATCTTCGCGCCCTTCCAGAAGAACCGCGTCTTCCTGCACTACAACAACGCTCGCGGCTACGATCTCAGCGAAAACACCCGCACCTTCAAGCTCTATGACATCGGTGCCGAAATCATGGCTGTGAAGTCGCCGTATCAGGATAAAATCCGCCAGCAGAATCTGTCGAAGCTGTCCAAGGACATCCAACTCGCCTTCGCTACCGACGAGAACCAGCGCACCCCCCAGCAGAAAGCCTACTTCGAGGAGTACGTCAAAAAGGTCACTCCAAAAGAAACTGAAGTGATGGCGCTGATGCCCCCCGGCGACATCGATCGCCTCCAACGCGCCGAGAAACGTCTGGTTTCCCTCTACACCGCCTATGCCCCCGGCCCCTTCTCGCCCGGACTCACCGACGTCGGCCGCGAAGCGCCAAAAACGTATCTGCCTGTCAAAGGCGCCCCGCCGCCGGGCGAAGAGGTTGGCCCCGGCCTTCTCACCGCATTAGGCGGTAAAGACATCCCGGAGCCCCCGCTCACCTCGGCCACCACCCAACGCCGCCGCGCGCTCGCCGAATGGCTCGCCTCGCCCGAAAACCCGTTGACCGCCCGAGTTATGGTCAACCGGGTCTGGCAGTATCACTTCGGTCGCGGCATTGTCGCCACGCCCAGTGATTTCGGCACCCGCGGTGCCGCGCCGTCCCACCCCGAACTGCTCGATTCGCTCGCCGCCAAGTTCATGGCCGATGGCTGGTCGTTCAAGAAACTCCATCGCGAAATCATGCTGTCCGATGTCTACCGCCGCGCCAGCCGCCCCACGCCCGGTGTCTCCGAAAAGGATCCGGAGAATCAGTACCTCTCCCACTTCCGTCGCCGCCGACTGGATGCCGAAGAGATCCGCGACGCTGTGCTCCAATCCGCCGGTACGCTCAACTCCAAAATGTTCGGCCGTCCCGTCGTTCCCGAACTCCAGCCGGAGGAGCTCTACGGCATGAGCCAGCCCGCTACGAGCGCTTGGGTCGTCTCCTCGTCCCGTGAAGAGCACGACCGCCGCAGCGTCTACATGATCTCCCGCCGAAACTTCCGCATGCCGCTGCTTGAAGTCTTCGATCGGCCCGAAGGCGTGCTCAGTTGCTCCCGTCGCGAGTCGTCCACAACGGCGCCCCAATCGCTGACGCTCCTCAACGGTGACTTCACGCTCCGCCAGGCCCAGGCGCTCGCCGCAAAAGCCCTCGCCGCGCCCGACGACGCCACACTCATCACCACCATCTTCCGCAGCGTCTACGCCCGCGTGCCTTCGGCCAACGAGCAGCAAATGGCCGCGGAGTTCCTGGCCAAGCAAACCAAACTCACCGGCAGCCGCAATGGCGCCGTCACCGAACTGGCCCGCGGCCTGCTCAACACCAACGAATTTCTCCATGTCGACTGAGGTCCCCATGCATTCACGCCGAGAACTCCTCACCCGCGCCGGCAAAGGCTTTGGCGCACTCGCCCTGGCCTCCCTGCTCGAAGAACAGGCCCACGCCGGCCCCACCACGGCCCGCGCGCCCCACTTCGCGCCCAAGGCCAAAAACGTCATCTTCCTCTTCATGCACGGCGGCGTCAGCCATGTCGATACCTTCGACCCCAAACCCGCCCTCCGCAAGTACGACGGCCAACCCCTTCCCGGCTCCTTTGGCGAAGGACTCATCACCAGCCGCATCGACTTCCGCAAAGCCCTCATGCGCGGCTCCCCGTGGGAGTTCAATCGCTGTGGCAAATCGGGTTTGGAGATCTCGTCTCTCTACCCCCATCTCTCCGAACATGCCGACGATCTCGCCGTCATCCGCAGTTGCCACGGCGACGCCTTCGACCACGCCCCGGCCATCTACCTCCGCACCAGCGGCTCCCAATTCCCCGGCCGCCCGTCGCTTGGCGCCTGGTCCGTCTACGGCCTCGGCAGCGAGAATCAGAACCTCCCCGCCTTCGTCGTCATGAGCGATGGCGCCATGAAATCCGGGGCCGGCGCGTATGGCGCGGGCTACCTCCCGGCCGTCTACCAAGGCACGGTATTCCGCAGCGGCCAGAACCCCGTTCTGCATCTCAATTCCCCCAAAGGCGTTACCCCGGAAGCCCAGCGCGAAACGCTCGATCTCATCTCCCGCATGAACAAACGCCACTTCGCCGAACGCGAAGAGGATACCGCGCTCGACGCCCGCATCGCCTCCTACGAACTCGCCTACCGTATGCAGGCCGAGGCACCCGATGCCGTCGACATCACCAAGGAATCCGAAGCCACCCGCAAGCTCTACGGCATCGGCGAACCGGCCACCGATGACTTCGGCCGCAAGTGCCTTCTAGCCCGCCGTCTAGTGCAGCGCGGCGTCCGTTTCGTCCAGCTCTACTGCGGCACCAACCTCGGCGACGATTGGGACGACGCCCACAACGACCTCTTGGGCTCGCACACCAAAATGTGCAAAAAGTCCGACCAGCCCATCGCCGCCCTGCTCAAGGATCTGAAAGCCCACGGCCTGCTCGATTCCACCCTCGTCGTCTGGTCCAGTGAGTTCGGCCGCACCCCGCTCGCCGAAGGCAAGAACGGCCGCGATCACCACCCCTACGGCTTCTCCACCTGGATGGCCGGCGCTGGTATCCAGGGCGGCCGCGCCCTCGGCGCTACGGACGAATTCGGCCTCCGCGCCGTCGATCAGCGCAAGGACGTTCACGACATGAACGCCAGCATCCTCCGCCTGCTCGGCATGGACCATCTGAAGCTCACCTACCGCTACCAGAGCCGCGACATGCGCCTCACCGACGTCCACGGCGAAGGCGAATTTACGCAGTGGTTGCTCAACAACAAGACCTAATTGCTATCCTAGTGGTTTCCTCGACTGATGGTGGCTACCACGCATAGCAAGCAGTTTGAATCCATAGAGCTCGAAAGTGGAGTTGTGCTTTCGCCTGTCAACGTTGCCTACGAAACCTACGGCACGTTGAATGCCGACAAGTCGAACGCCATTCTCGTCACCCATGCCTTCTCCGGCGATGCCCACGCCGCCGGTGTCGACGCCGAAGGCCACAAGGGCTGGTGGGACAACCAGATCGGCCCCGGCAAGGGCTTCGATACCGACAAGTACTTCGTCATCTGCTCCAATGTTCTCGGCGGCTGCAAAGGGTCTACAGGCCCGTCGTGCATCAACCCCGCCACCGGCGAACGCTACGCCATGACCTTCCCGGTCATCACCATCGGCGACATGGTGACGCTGCAGAAAATGCTCATCGACTCCTTCGGCATCACGCGCCTCTTGAGCGTCGCCGGCGGCTCCATGGGCGGCATGCAGGTTCTCGAATGGGCCGTGCGTTTCCCGGAAGCCGTCGCCAGCGCCATCCCCATCGCCTCCACCGCCCGCCACAGCGCCCAGCAGATCGCCTTCAACGAAGTGGCCCGTCAGGCCATCATGGCCGATCCCGATTGGGCCGACGGCAACTACTACGACAAAAAGCCCCCCGGTCGCGGCCTCTCCGTCGCTCGTATGGTCGGCCACATCACCTACATGAGTGATGAGTCCATGCGCCAGAAGTTCGGCCGCCGCCAGCGCGAAGAGAACGGCATCTTCGAAGTCGAAAGCTATCTCCGCTACCGCGGTAGCCAGTTTGTCGATCGCTTCGACGCCAACTCGTATCTCTACATCACCAAGGCGATGGACATGTTCGACCTCGCCAACGGCGCCCAGTCGCTCGTCCCCGTCCTCGCCAAAAGCCGCACGCGCTATCTCATCATCAGCTTCACGTCCGATTGGCTCTACCCTTCCTACCAGTCGCTCGAAATCGTCAGCGCCCTGCGCCGCCGTAATCAGGACGTCGCCTACATCGAACTCACGTCCAACTACGGCCACGACGCGTTCCTCGTCGAAGTTGACGAACAGACCGAACTCATCCGCGGCTTCCTCTCCCGCACGATGAAGGAGGTGGCCAAGCGATGAAAGGGGAAAACGGACCTCTCGTCCACGAACTTTTCGGCCGCGGTGACTACGGCCTCATCTCCGAAATCGTCGAACCCGGCTCCTGCGTGCTCGATCTCGGCTGCGGCGAAGGTGAACTGCTCGCCTGGCTTGCCGAACACAAAGGCGTCGACGCGCGCGGTGTTGAAATCAGTCCCGCCAAGCTGCAAAAGGCCATTGCCAAGGGCGTCTCCGCCTATCAAGGCGACATCGAATCCTGCCTGGCCGACTACCCCGACAAGGCTTTCGATTACGTCCTCCTCAGCCAGACGCTGCAAGAAATCCGCTACCCGCTGCAGGTGATGAAGGACATCCTCCGCGTCAGCCGCCGCGCCATCGTGGCCTTCCCCAACTTCGGCCACTACTCGGTGCGCCTGGCCCATCTCTTCAACGGCCGCGCGCCCAAGACCAAGCTCTTCCCCTACGACTGGTACGACTCGCCCAACATCCACTTCCTCACCGTCGACGATTTCGAAATCCTCGCCGCCCGCCAGAACTGGCAAGTGGAGCGCCGCTACTTCCTGAGCGGCACCCGCGAAGTAAAGTCGTTCCCCAACCTGATGGCCGAAGTCGCCGTCTTCGTTGTCAGCAACCGGTAATCCGCGATACCGTAACGGGGATGACCCGCCGTCAATTCCTGGCCACGTCGGCCCTAGCCGCCGCGCCCTCCACGCGCCCGAACGTCCTGTTCATATCGGTAGACGACATGAACGATTGGATCGGCTGCCTCGGCGGCTACAACGGCGTCAAGACACCGAACCTTGATCGCCTTGCCAAACGCGGCGTCCTCTTCGCCAATGCCCACTGTGCCTCGCCGCTCTGCAACCCCTCCCGCACTGCGCTGCTCACCGGCATGCGCGCCTCCACTACGGGCATGTACAACAACGACCAGTTCTGGCGCCCGAATCTGCCAGACGCCGTAACCCTCCCCATGCACTTCAAGGCCAACGGCTACCGCGTCGCCGGCGCCGGCAAGGTCTTCCATCACACCGTCGGCAACAACCCGCCGGACCAGTGGGACGAATTCCAACTCCAGGTTTTCGATGACCCCTGGTATCGCCGCGCCGATTGGTATCCCTGGAACAAGCGCGTGCCCGCCCCGGCCGGCCATCCCTTCAACGGCCTGAAGAACTTCCAAGGTGAATTCGACTGGGGCGTCATCCCCGCCGAAGAGCGCGAATACGGGGACCAGAAGGCCATCGACTTCGGCCTCAAATTCCTCAACGAACCCCAACCTAAACCCTTCTTCCTCGCCGTCGGCCTGTGGCACCCGCACATCCCCATGTTCGCGCCGCAGAAGTATTTCGATATGTACCCGCCGGAAAAAGTAAAGATCCCCTACACCCCGGCCGGTGACCTCGACGACGTGCCCAAGATCGGCCAGAACTGGGCCGCCGCCCGCCGCGAAGAACACAACCGGATCGTGAGAGAAGGGAAGTGGCGCGATGCCGTCCGCGCCTATCTCGCCGCCATCACGTTCGCTGACGCCATGATCGGCCGCCTGCTCGATGGCCTCGAAAAGAGCGCCCACGCCAAGAACACCATCATTGTCTTCTGGTCCGATAACGGCTGGCACCTCGGCGAAAAGGAACACTGGCACAAGTCGACCCTCTGGCAGCGCTCCACCCACGTCCCGCTGATCATCGCCGGCCCCGGCACCCGCGCCAACGGCCAGCCGCGCAAGCAGGCCGTCAGCCTGCTCGATATCTACCCCACGCTCGTCGACCTCTGCGGCCTCCCCAAGCGTCCGCAACTCGAAGGCCTCAGCCTTCGCCCGCTCCTCGAAAACGCACAAGCCACCCGCCCCCCCGCCGTCATCGATTTCAACCGTGGCAACCACGCCGTCCGCACGGACCGCTGGCGCTACATCAAATACAGCGATGGCACCGAAGAGCTCTACGACGAATCGGTGGACAAGGAAGACTGGCAGAACCTCGCCGGCGACCCGCAATACACGAAGCTCAAGGCCGACCTCGCCAAGTGGATCCCCAAATCCGCAGCCCCCGCCAA
>CANIFK010000308.1 GCA_947466555.1 Acidobacteriota bacterium
GAACCCGGCCGCGGCGGCACCCACTTAAACGCCATACTATTCCGCAAATCCGACGACTCCGGATCCAGCGAAAAGTTGTTCGCAATCACCCGCACCTCCGGCGCTTCCAACGCCCGCGCCGCCTGCAGTTGAAAGGCCGATACAGCCCGCGCCGCCCGCACCGCCGCCAACTCCGGATTGGTCACCAGAGCCCGCGCCACGGCGTCCTCCACAGTCAACACCTGCCCCATCGCCGGCCAAGCCATCAATAGCCACAGCCACCTCACCGCCCGCCTCCGGTCAAGAACTTCACATCCACCGCCTCGCCGGCATCCAACACCCCACCGGCAGGCAACTCCAAATACACCTCCCGGCCCCACTGCGGCAAAGTCGGCATCAGCCAAAATCGCGGCGGAATCTGAACCACCGCATCGGCCACCCGGCGTACCGTCGTCGGCAACTCCTCCCGCCCCGGCGTCCGCCGCCGCGCCACAGCCTGCGCCCCGGCCGCCAGTTGCGCCCGTTCATTTACGTAAGCCACCAGCATCCGCGGCCCCGTCCCATGCAGCACAACAAACGGAATCCCCGCCGTCGCCACGTCCCCGCTCCGTGCCAGCACCGTCACAATCTCCCCAGCCTCCGGCGCCACAATCCGAGCCGCCTCCACCCGCGCCCGCAACACCCGCAACGCCTCGGTCTGCTCGGCCACCCGATCCCGCAACGGCTGCAGCCGCGCATCGCGCGCCAACGGTGCCGACGAAGTCTTGTGCTCCGCCCGCCACTCCGTCAATCGCGCCTCCGCCGCCCGCTGCCGCGCCGCGATGGCCTCAATCCGCGCCGGCCACGCCGCCACGGTCTCCGTCATACTCCGCGCCCGCACCTCCAACTCCTCCACCCGGTCGGCCCGCGTCAATCCCTCCCGCACCAGCCGCCGTTGCCGGCCGATCTCTTCCCGCAAAGCCGCCAATTCCGACGCCTGCTGCGCCTGCGCCGCCCGCGCCGTCTCCAGTTGTCCCGCAGCGCTCTCCACATCGGCCTGAAAGCTCCGTTCCGACGCATACCCGTCCGAACTCATCACCGCCACGCTCGCCCCCGGCTCGCTCCGCAGTTGCCTCAAATGGGCCTCGCCCATCGCAATCTCCCGCTCCAACACCGATGTGTCCAATCGCGCCAGCAGTTCTCCCGCCCGCACCCGCTGTCCAACAACAACCCGCAACTCCGCCAAACGCCCCGTCTCCGCCGCCGCCACCCGAAACTCCTGCGGCACAATCTGCGCCGGCGCATCGGCCACCCCCGCGTCCCCGCGCGCCAGCCACACCGCCCCCGCCGCCGACGCCATCCAAACCAGTACACTCACCAACTGTCGGGAAACCATGGCTACACCTCCACCCGGGTGTCTTCCACCAAAATCGCCACGCCGCTCAACCCCTTCACGCCCGCCAACTCCCTCGCCAGCAGCCCTCGCGACTCATCTTTCCGGAACCGCACATGGTAAACGTGTTCGCTCGCCTCCCCCTGCCGCACCTCGCGCACCGTCGCCAGCACGGACTGCCGGCAGTGCCGCTGCAACGCCTCGCCCGCGGCCTCTACAGCCCCGCCTTCCCACGGCGCCGTATATCGCAACAATCCATCAAAACTCTTCTTCGCCCCAAACGGTACATAGGCCAAATACAACGCCACCAGCGAAAACGCCACGACACCCACCGCCCCAAGCCCATACGCCCGCGTCCCGGCCGCAATCCCGCTCACCAGCGCCGCAAACACAAACACCATGTCCCGCGGATCGCGCAGATTCGTCCGGAACCGCACCAGCGCCATCGCCCCCACCATCCCGATCCCAAACACCAGGTTCGTCCCAATCGTCAGCATCATCAGCGCCGTCACAACGCTGCTCATCACCAGCGTCTGCACATAGCTCTGCGAATACGACAATCCCCGGTGCGTCCACACGTACACCAACGCCAACAAATGGGACATCGCAAACGCCGCCAGCAGCACCGTCGCCGCCACCCGTGCATCGGCCAACGCCGCCGGAGTAAACAACGAAGTCATCACGCCGCCCCCACCAGGTCCCAAGCCGGCTCCCGGTAGAACATCCCCCGCCGCATCGCCTTCACATACTTCGACCCGCCTCGCCGCTCCAACCCGAACGTCAGAACCAAATCGCGCAGCCACGCCGGCGGCGCGTCCATGTACTTCACTTCCAGAATGTAGGTCGATTCCCGCTCCCCAAATCCGCTCGCCCCATCGACAGCCAGCCACGCCCGCGGATCACCCATCAAATCCCACTCCCGCACCGGCTGGCACTGCACGTTCCGATCAAACGTCACCCGCACATACTCGTCCACCACGCTCGAAAACGCCTGCCGCTCGTAATAGACCAGCATCTTCGGCTCCGCGCGCAACGTCTCAGCCAACTGCAGGAACTCCCCCGTCGATGGCTTCCCCATCTCGTGAATCGCGCTCAGCCCCGCCGCCGTCGCAGCTTCCCACTGCTCGGCCCGCAACGTCGCCGATCGCTTCACAATCTGGTCCCGCACCCGCCGTTTCACTTCCAACTTCACAGCCCCAGCCGCATCCCCATACGCCCGCGCCCGCAGCTTCAAACGGTAGGCCAGCTTCTGTTCCGCATCCCGATACATCCGATTCTCAGCATTGTCCAGATACAGGCTCCGAATCGCATACCAATCCCCGCCCCGCGAATTTTCATCCGGCACGCAGTACCGCAGCAGCCAATCCCGCATCGCCGGCAACTCCTCGGCGCGCACACGGTATTTGGCCTCCGTACGGGCAATGTGAATCGTTTCCATCCTGGACCCTGTCGTTGGCAGCATTATTCTTGAAACTCGAAATGTAACAATCTCGTTTCAAATGCAATGCAAAGAAGTGTTAAGCCGGTAAAGAAACCGGCTATACCCCTCATCGGTCAGGAGGATGAGAGTACGAATTATTTTCCCGAAAGTGGCCGCACCCAAATGTTCCGGAACCGCAGCAACGTGTCCTTCACCTCCGGGTGAAAATGGTCCTGCAACAAAATCGGCCCCGGGTCGCACGCCGTCTTCACTTCGCTCCCCGGCGTGTTCTTCGTAATGTTCACGTGGTCCTGCACCAGCACCCCGTTGTGCAAAAGCGTCAACGTCGCCGGCGTCGTCACCTTCCCCGCCCCGTCGCACTCGGCCGCATGGAACACCATGTCATACGTCTGCCACTGCTCCGGCGGCCGCGACGCATTCACCAGCGGCGCATGCTGCCCATACACCGCCGCCGCCGACCCATTGGCGTACGTCGGATTCTCATACGAATCCAGCACCTGCACCTCGTACCGGCCCTGAATATAAACGCCCGAATTCCCCCGCGCCTGGCTCTTTGCCTGCGCCATCAGCGGCGTCGAAAACTCCACATGGATCTGCGCGCTCCCAAACGTCTTCTTCGTCAGAATATCCCCGGTGCCGCTCTTACAAACCAACACCCCGTCTCGCACCATCCACTCCGCCGCCCGGCCATCTTTATGCACCCACTCGCCCGAAGACTTCCCGTCAAACAGCACCACCGCGTCCGACGGCGCCTTCCCCTCCCCGCCCGGCGTCACCACCCGCGGTTGTGGCCCACTCTGCGCCAACGCCGCCATCGAAACCACAAAAATCAAATACCGCATACTCACCTCCAGAAAACCTGTTCCGCCGTCTTCCCCAACAGCCAGTCTTTATCTTCTTTCCGCAAAAACGGAAGCCCGTCCCTCACCAGCCCAATGGACGCCGCGTACGTATGCCCGCCCTCCACCTGGAACGGACAATCGCTCGCCCACATAATCCGCCGTGGCCCGTAATCTTCAAACACCCGCTGGATCAACGGCGCCAAATCCCGATACGGCGCGGCCTTCTTCCCCAACGCATAAAACGCCGAAGCCTTCACATGCACCCGCTTGTGCTTCGCCAATCCGCACAGCGCCCGCACATCGGCGTCCCGCACTTCCCCCGTCGCCCCAATCCGCGCCAGATGGTCAATCACCACCGGCGTGTCCGGAAACTTCGCGCACATCCGGTCAATCACCGGCAACGACTCCGGCCCCACCAGCGCGCACATCGCCTGCCCATTCTCCGCCCCCGCCTTCCACATCACGTCCGAATCCAACCCCGTCCCCGCCAACACACGAAACCCGCGCACGCCCTGCTTCCGCAAATCTTTCATCACCCCGGCTACACCCGGCGATTTCGAATCCACCACCGCCACGCCGGCAAACACCTTCGGGAACTTCTTCATCATGTCCAACATGTAGGAGTTATCGAAGCGATAAAAACTCATCTGGATCAAAACCACCCGCGAAACCCCGACGGGCTTCGAGTGCGCAAACAGATCCTCCGGCGTAAATCGCGCAGGTTGATAGTCCCGCTCATTGGCCACCCGCGGATACCGGGTCTTGTCATCGGTCCAAACATGCACGTGGGCGTCGATCATAGGCTAAGCAGCAAGTATACTTTGTGAATGTCTTCTCGAGGCGGATCCGGGATTCTAGCCCTGCTAGTCCTCTCGGTCACCATCAACTACATCGACCGCGGCGCCCTCTCCGTAGCCGCCCCCATCATGAAAACCGAACTCGGTCTCACCACCGAGCAAATCGGCCTTCTCCTCTCGGCGTTCTTCTGGACCTACGCCACAGCCCAGCTCATCGTCGGCCCCATCGTCGACAAGTACCCGGTCAAATGGGTCTACGCCATCGGCTTCTTCATCTGGTCCTCGGCCACCGCCGCCGTCGGCTTCGCCTACTCCCTGCCCATGCTCCTGATGTTCCGCTTCATCCTCGGCCTCGGTGAATCGGTCGCCTACCCCGCCTGCGGAAAAATCATCGTCCGCGCCTTCCCCGAAGAACGCCGCGGTTTCGCCAACGCCATGGTCGACGCCGGCTCCAAAGCCGGTCCCGGTTTAAGCACCCTCTTCGGCGGCCTCGCCGTCGCCGCCTACGGCTGGCGCGCCGTCTTCGTCATCATCGGCGTCGGCAGCCTCCTCTGGCTCGTCCCCTGGCTCAAGCTCGTCCCCGCCAAAGACGACACCCACGGCATCGATCACGGCCCCGGCCCCGGCTGGTCCGAAATGCTCACCAACCGCCAGGTCTGGGTCACCTCCCTCGGCATGTTGACCTACGGCTATACCAACTACTTCATGCTCACCTGGCTCCCCAGCTACCTCATCAAGGAGCGCGGCTTCTCCATGGCCGAAATGGCCACGCTCGGCTCCATCCCCTTCTGGACCATGGCTCTCTCGTCCCTCATCTCCGGCTGGCTCAGTGATCGCTTAATCCGCGCCGGCCGCGACGCCAGCGCCGTCCGCAAAGGCTTCGCCGCCATCGGCCTCCTCCTCTGCGGCGCCGCCATGCTCCCCGCCCCCATGGTCACCTCTGCCGCCCACTCCCTCGGCCTCATCACCTTCGCCTGCGCCGCCATCGGCATGTACAGCTCCAACGTCTGGGCCATCACCCAAACCCTCGCCGGCCCCACCGCCGCCGGCCGCTGGACCGGCTTCCAAAACTTCTTCGGTAACTTGGGCGGCGTCGTCGCCCCCATCGTCACCGGTATGATCGTCGCCCAAACCGGCTCGTTCCTCTTCGCCTTCTGGACCGCCGCCGCCATCCTCGGCCTGGGCGTCGCCGCCTACGCCTTCTTCCTCCGCAAACTGGAGCCCGTCCAATGGAAAACAACCTAGACGTCCTCGCCCTCCTCGCCGACCTCGTCGCCATCCCCAGCGTCAATCTCGCCTACGATGGCGGCGTCCCGGAAACCGCCGTCGCCGATTATGTGGAGCAGTTCTTCGCGAACCACCACATCGAAACCTTCCGCCAGGAAGTCCAGCCCGGCCGCTACAACGTCATCGCCCGCCTCCCCGGCCGCAACCCCAACCGCCGCGTCATCCTCGAAGCCCACATGGATACGGTCTCGGTGAACGGCATGACCATCCCGCCCTTCGAACCCAAAATCGAAGACGGCCGCCTCTACGGCCGCGGGTCGTGTGACACCAAGGCCGGCCTCGCCGCCATGATGCACGCCATGGCCACAATCAAGGCGGCCGGCCAAACGCCCCCCTGCGAAATCTGGCTCGCCGCCGTCGTCGACGAAGAGTACTCCTTCACCGGCGTCCTCCGCCTCTGCGAAGGCCTCGAAGCCGCCGCCGCCATCGTCGCCGAACCCACCGAAATGCGCCTCGTGTCCGCCTCCAAAGGCGTCCTCCGCTGGCGCATGCGCACCCGTGGCAAAGCCGCCCACAGCGCCAAACCCCACCTGGGCGTCAACGCCATCAGCCACATGGCCGCCGTCATCCAGGCCCTCGATCAACAGGCCAAAACGCTGGCCAAAACAACCCATCCGCTCCTCGGCCCGGCCACTTTAAACATCGGTCTCATCCGAGGCGGTGAACAGGTCAACTTCGTTCCCGACCTCTGCGAAATCACCCTCGACCGCCGCCTGATCCCCGGCGAAGATCCGCACAAAATCTGGGACGGCTACGCCCAACTCGCCGCCCAACTCGGCGCCGAAATCGAAGCCCCCTTCATCGCC
>CANIFK010000309.1 GCA_947466555.1 Acidobacteriota bacterium
GGTGCCAATCGTGAGGACGGCGTCCGTGGCCGGCGAGGAGGCGATAATGGCCGGTTCGTAGAAGTTGGGATCGTCGAAACTGGAAGGGGGATAGGGGAAGGCAAGCGCATGCCAGTTGGACGGCTTGGCGAACGAGAAGGCGGGCATGCGCCCCCGCCGTGGCTTGCATTCGATTGTTTTCAGTTCCGCGTCGTACATGTTGCGATGTCCCTCCCTCTGTTATGCGCAAACAGGAGGGCAAAACGCTCATGCGATTTTTGGCGGTTCTGGTTAGAGCATCGCGCGGAGTTCGGCAAGGTCGAGCCGGCCGGTGTAGATAGCCATACCGAGGGCGGTGTGGATGTTGATCGACCGGAGGGCGCGGACGTCGTCGAGCGTGGTGACGCCGCCGGCGGCGGTGAGGTCGTGGGTGGGCGAGAGGGCGGCGCGGAGGCGTGTGAACCAATCGATGTCGGTGCCCTGCATCATCCCTTCCTTGTCGACGTACGTGCAGAGGAAGCCACGGCAGTAGGGTTCGAGCGAACCGATGATCTCTTCTGCGGTGAAGTTTGTCGCTTCCTGCCAGCCCTTGATGACGATCTTGCCGTCTTTGGAATCGAGGGCGAGGAGGATCTTTTCGGGTCCGATTTTGGCGGCGAGGTCTTCGAGGAAGGGTTTGTTGGGTCCTTCCTTCGTGAAGGCGCTGGTGCCGACGATGACTTTGTAGGCACCCTGGTCGAGCAGCGTCTGGGCGCGTTCGACCGTACGCACACCGCCGCCGACGCGGCAGCGGGCGTGGGCACAGAGGGTTTCGACGATGGCATCGTTGGCACCGCGGCCGAGGGCGGCGTCGAGGTCGATGACCTGGATCTCCGGGAAGCCGGCGAACTTGTCGAGCATGACGAGAGGGGCGTCGCCTTCGAGCGCCTTTTCTTTGCCTTGGACAAGCTGGACGACTTTGCCGTCCATGAGATCGATGCAGGGGAGGATTAAGCTGGCCATGAGATTTAGCGGCGTCTCCGCACGACGATGCCGTGCTTATCGAGGAATTCCTTGAGGTCGTCGACGGTGTAAGTTCCGAAGTGAAAGATGCTGGCGGCGAGGGCGGCGTCGGCTTCTCCTTCGGTCAACACTTTGAGAAAGTCTTCGGGCTTCCCTGCCCCGCCGGAGGCGATGACGGGGATGCGGGTGGCGCGGGAGACGGCGGCGGTGAGTTCGCAATCGAACCCGGTCTGGACGCCGTCGGTATCCATGGACGTGAGCAGGATTTCGCCGGCGCCGAGTTGCATGCCGCGGGCGGCCCATTCGACGGCGTCGATGCCTTCGTCGTGGCGGCCGCCTTTGGTGAAGACGTTCCAGCCGCCACCGCCCGGGCGGCGACGAGCGTCGATGGCGAGCACGACGGCCTGGGCGCCGAATTCGTTGGACAGTTCGGTGATCAGTTCGGGGCGGTGGACGGCGGCGGTGTTGACGCTGACTTTGTCGGCGCCGGCCATGAGGATCTTGCGCGCGTCGATGATGCTGCGGATGCCGCCACCAACGGTGAGCGGGATGAAGACTTTGCGGGCGGTGCGGGCGACGACATCGACCATGGTTTTGCGCTCGTCGGAGGAGGCGGTGATGTCGAGGAAGACCAGTTCGTCGGCGCCTTGCTCGTTGTAGCGTTCGGCGAGTTCGACGGGGTCACCGGCGTCGCGGAGGTTGACGAAGTTGACGCCTTTGACGACGCGGCCGGCGGTGACGTCGAGACACGGGATGATGCGTTTGGCGAGCATGGAATCGAACGTCCAGGCTTTAGAGCTCGATGAAATTTTTGACAATTTGCAACCCCAGGGGACCGGACTTTTCAGGATGGAATTGGACGCCGAAGACGTTTTCGTGTTCGAGGACGGCGGTAAAGGGTTCGGCGTACTGGCAGGTGGCCGCGGCCGAGTGGACGACGGGGACGTAGTAGCTGTTGGCGAAATAGACGTAGGGGCGATCGCCGACGCCGCGAAGGAGGCGGGAGCCGGCTTTGACGTCGAGCTCGTTCCAACCCATATGAGGCACGCGAGCGTCTTCGGGGAAGCGCTTCACTTTGCCTTCGAAGATGCCGAGGCCTTTGACGTCGGGTGCCTCCTCGCTCTCTTCAAACAGCGCCTGCAGGCCGAGGCAGATGCCGAGAAACGGCGTGCCGCCGGAGATGCAGGTGAGCAGTGTGGAGCGGACGCGCATGGCGTCGAGCGAGCGGAGCAACTGACCGAAATGGCCGACGCCGGGGAGGATGATTTTGTCGGCGCTGGTGAGGCCGGCGGCGTCATCGACAAGAGTGAATTTGGCGCCGATGGCTTCGAGCGTATTCATGACGCTGCGAAGATTGCCGGCGCCGTAATCGAAGACGGCGATACCGCTCATTAGTTTGTTCCTTCGAGGAGGCCCTTGGTCGAGGGCAGTTGATCCTTGAGGCGCGCGTCGGTGGAGCAGGCGAATTTCATGGCGCGCGCGAAGCCTTTGAAGATGCTTTCGAGCTTGTGGTGATTGGACCGGCCGTACATGGTGAGCACGTGAACGTTGGCGCCGGCGTGGACGGCGAAGCCGTCGAAGAAGTCGTGGACGAGTTCCGATTGGAGGTCGCCGACGAGGCGGGTTTTCACCTTGTCGTTGTAGACGAGGGCGGGGCGGCCGCCGAGATCGATGGCGGTGACGGAAAGCGTTTCGTCCATGGGCATGACGAAATAGCCGGCGCGGTTGATGCCTTTGCGATCGCCGAGGGCCTTGGCGAACAATTGGCCGAGGACGATGCCGACGTCTTCGACGGTGTGGTGCTGGTCGACATCGAGATCCCCGGTGGCCTGGAGTTCGAGATCGAACCCGCCATGCTTGGTGAACAGTTCGAGCATGTGATCCAGGAATCGAATGCCGGTCGATATCGTGTACTTCCCCTTGCCTTCAATTTTCAGCTTGCCGCGGATCTGGGTTTCCTTGGTGATCCGTTCTACGGTCGAGGTTCTCATGCGGGTAAGATTCGCTCCAGTTCGTTGATGCTTTCGATGATGGCGATGGCGCCTTCGGCTTCCATCAGGGCGACGGTGCGGGCGTGGCCTTCGTCGCGGCGATTGCCGACACCGATGAAGGGGACGCCAGCGGCGCGGGCGGCGCGGGCGTCGTCAACGGTGTCGCCGATATAACAACTTGCGTTGCCGATCTTCAGGATACCTTCCGGATCGGGCTTGCCTTTGGTGACGTCGTCGTCACCGATGACGGGGTTGAAAACCAGGTGGGTGGCGAAGCGGTCGAGGGTCATTTGCGCTTCGTCGCGGAGGCGGCCGGTGACGACGGAGAAATCGTATTTCTGCTTCAGACGTTTCAGGGTGTCTGTCGTATCGATCCAGACTTCGCGCTGCATCAAGCCATCGTTGCCGTTGGGGCCGAAGAAGAGCTTCTGGAAGGCGTCGATGACGGTTTGATATTCGATTTCCATGCCGAGATCGGCGAGGATTTTCTGGGAGAGAAGCCAGTCGTTGTTCCAGCCGCCCTGGTTTTTGTAGTCCTGAATGGCGGCGCGTTCGATGGTCTTGCCCGAGAAATGCTTGACGGTTTGGACGATGGTTTCGCGGTAGCTTTCCGTCACCTCGACCAGCACGCCATCCATGTCGAAGGCGATCATTTTGCGGGGCGTTTCCAAACGGCCTCCAGTTCGGTGAGGAACTTGCGCATCTGTTCGCGGGTACCCACAGTGACTCGGACGCAGCCGGGGAGTTCGTAGCTGCGGTCGCGGACGAGGATGCCTTTTTCGCGGAGCGTGTCGCGGATTTCGACGGCGCGATCACCGGCGGCGAACAGGACAAAGTTGCCTTGGCTTTTGATGTAGGGGATGCCGAGTTTTTCGAAACCGACGTAGAGCAGTTCGCGGGCGGCAAGGACTTCGCCGACGTATTCGGAAATGTATTCTGTGTCGCGAATGGCGGCGCGGGCGGCGAGCACGGCGAGCGAGTTGACGCTGTAGGGCGACTGGGCCTTCTTCATCCAGGCTACGTTTTCGGCCTTCGAAAACATGCAGCCGACGCGCATGGCGGCCATGCCGTAGACCTTGCTGAAGGTGCGGCTGACGAAGAGGTTGGGGTACTCGTTGATGAGCTTGAGCGCGGTGACACCGCTGAACTCGTAGTAGGCTTCGTCGATGAGGACAGCGGCGTGGGGCGCCTTCTTCAGGATGCGGGTGATGCCGTCGAGATCGATGCCGGAGCCGGTGGGGTTGTTCGGATTGGAAATCAGGATGAGCCGGGTTTCCGGTTGGATGGCGGCGAGCAGTTCCTGGAGCGGGAAGGCGAGCGTGCCGGGGCGGTATTCGAGTTCGCGGATGGAGGCGCCGGCCACTTCGCAGTAGAAGCGGTACATGGCGTAGGAAGGCTTGAGGATGATGACGTCGTCGCCATCGTCGATGTAGGTATTGACGAGGACCTGGATGGCCTCATCCGTGCCGTTGGTGATGGCGAATTCGTTGGTTTCTACCTTGAAGAATTCGGCCAGTTCTTCAACGGCCTTGCCGTATTCGGGGTAGACGGCGAGATCGTTTTCGACGAGGTGTTCGGCGATGAACTGGGTGACCTTTTCACTGCAGCCAAGCGTGTTTTCGTTGAAGTCCAGACGCAGGCGATCCATGCGACCGCCGGTGGGCGGGTGGTAGGGCGCCATGCGCTCGACGGCGGGGCGGGGGCGGGGCCCCGGGCCTTTGTTACCGCTTGCCACGGCGGACCTCCACGCTGTGCGCGTGCGCTTCGAGGCCCTCGGCGCGGGCGAGGGTGGTGATGGCCGGTTCGAGCTTGGCGAGGGCGGAGGCGTTGAGCTCCTGCGTCGAGATGATCTTGACGTAATCCATGGCGGAGAGGCCGCCACGGAGTTTGGCCGCGCCGCTGGTGGGCAGGACGTGGTTGGGCCCGCTGGCGTAATCGCCGGCGGCTTCGGGGCTGTAGGGCCCGATGAAGATGCTGCCCGCGTGGCGGATGCCGGGGACGAGTTTCGCGCTGGGGATGGAGAGGTGCTCCGGCGCGAAGCGGTTGGAGATTTCGACAGCTTCGTCGAGCGAGCGGACGAGGATGATGGCCGAGTTCTTATCGATCGCTTTGCGGGCCGTGGGGGCGGTGGGGAGCGTGGCAAGTTGCCGCTCGATTTCGCTTTGGACGGCGAGGGCGAGTTGCTTGGACGTGGTGAGCAGCACGGCGCTCGCGTCGGTATCGTGTTCGGCCTGGGCAAGCATGTCGGCGGCGATCCAGGCCGGGTTGCCGGTTTCGGCGATCATGAGGATCTCCGTGGGGCCAGCGATGAAATCGATGCCCACTTCACCGGCGAGCAACTTCTTGGCGGCGGCGACGTAAATATTGCCGGGGCCGACGATGCGGTCCGCTTGCGGGATGGTTTTGGTGCCGTAGGCGAAGGCCGCGATGGCCTGGGCGCCACCGATCTGGAAGACGTTGGGCGTCTTCAACAGCGACGCGGTGCCGATGATTTCGGGGACCAGTTTCGGCGTGGTGACGCAGACGTTGGGCACGCCGGCGACGAGCGCGGGGATGACCGTCATCAGCACCGTGGACGGCAGCGGGTAGCGGCCGGCGGGGATGTAGGCGGCCACGGTGTCGAGCGGACGGACGACCTGGCCGACCTTGAGGCCGGGGGCGATGGTGGCCGATTTGGCGACCGGGAGTTGCAGCTTGGCGTAGGCGCGAATGTTGGCCGAGGCTGTCTTGACGGCGGCGCGGAAGTCCTTAGAGAGAGCGGCTTCGGCGGCCTTCATTTCGGCTTCGGTGACGCGGAGGGAGGAGCGATCGAAGTTGTCGAATTTCTTCGCGTATTCGATGACAGCCTTGTCCCCGCGTTTGCGGACGGCTTCCAGAATGGGCGCGACGACCAACTCCGCTTCGGTGAAGCGGGCGGCTTTGCGGGCCAGGATGCGGCCCACCTGCGTGTGTTCAACGATGCGTATCATGCGTGGCTACTCGATGATCTTGTTGAGCGGATATTCGACGATGCCGCTGGCGCCGGCCTGCTTCAGACGGGGGATGATGGTGCGCACGGTGGTTTCGTCGAGGATGGTGTTGACGGCGACCCACTTGTCGTCGGCGAGCGGCGAGATGGTGGGGTTCTTGAGGGCGGGCAGGAGCTTGATCACGGCGTCGAGGTTCTTGCGTTCGACGTTGAGAATGAGGCCGACCTTGCCGAGAGCGGCGATGGCGCCTTCGAGCAGCATCTTGATGTCGGCCAGTTTCTGCGACTTCCAGGTGTCGGCGGCGGCGGCTTTATTGGCGACCAGCTGCGTGTTCGAGGTGAAGAGTTCTTCGACGATGCGGAGCTTGTTGGCGCGGAGGGAGGAGCCGGTTTCGGTGACTTCAACGATGGCGTCGGCCAAATCGGGCGGCTTGACTTCGGTGGCGCCCCAGCTGAATTCAACCTTGGCCTTCACGCCATTCTTGCGGAGGTATTTCTTCGTCGCTTCGACCAGTTCGGTGGCGATGATTTTGCCTTCGAGATCCTTCACCGTTTTGACGGGCGAGGACTCA
>CANIFK010000310.1 GCA_947466555.1 Acidobacteriota bacterium
CGGAGATGGTTTTGACGGCCGCATCCGCGGTGGCGCCGACGACGCCGGCGGGGGAGTTGACGGCGAAGTAGACACCGGGGTCCAGGACGCAGGCGGAGATGATGGCCATGATGGCGACGAAGCTTTCGAGCAGCATGCTGCCGTAGGCGACGGGGAGAGCGTGGGTTTCCTTGGCGATCATCTTCGGGGTTGTGCCGGAGGAGATGAGGGAGTGGAAGCCGGATATGGCGCCACAGGCGATGGTGATGAAGCAGAAGGGGAAGACGTTGCCGGCGAAGACGGGGCCGGTGCCATCGATGAACCGGGTGAGCGCGGGCATTTGGAGCTGGGGTTGGACGAAGAGGATGCCGACGCCCAGGAGGATGACCACGCCGAGTTTGACGAAGGTGCTGAGGTAGTCGCGGGGGGCGAGGAGGAGCCAGACGGGCAGGGCACTTGCCGCGAAGCCGTAGACGATGACGCACAGGGCAAGCGTGGTGCCGGAGAGGGTGAACCAGGGGGCGAAGTCCGGCGAGTGGGCGACCCATTCGCCGCCGAAGATGGAGCCGAGGACCAGGAGGAAGCCGATGACCGAGATTTCGAGGACTTTGCCGGGGCGGAGGTAGCGGAGGTAGAGGCCCATGAAGACGGCGATGGGCATTGTCGCGGCGATGGTGAAAGTACCCCAGGGGGAGCCTTTGAGCGCGTTGACGACGACGAGGGCGACGACGGCGAGGAGGATGATCATGATGAGGAGCACGGTGACGAGGGCGGTGAGGCCGCCGACTTTGCCGATCTCTTCCCGGCACATCTGGCCGAGGGATTTGCCGTTGCGGCGCATGGAGCAGAAGAGGATGACGAAATCCTGGACGCAGCCGCCGAGGACGGCGCCGATGATGATCCAGAGTGTACCGGGGAGGTAGCCGAACTGGGCGGCGAGGGTGGGGCCGACGAGGGGGCCGGGGCCGGCGATGGCGGCGAAGTGGTGGCCGAAGACGATCCACTTATTGGTGGGTTCGTAGTCGTGGCCGTTGCGGAGGCGTTCGGCGGGGGTGGCGCGGTTGTCATTGAGGGCCATGACGGTGGCGGCGATCCAACTGGCGTAGACGCGGTAGGCAAAGATGTAGATGCAGACGGAGGCGATGACCAGCCACATGGAGTTAACCGGTTCGCCGCGGTTGATGGCGATGCCAGCCAGGGCGAGGGCGCCGGTGATGCCGAATCCTGCTGAAATGAGATGTTTCATGGGGGTACGCGAATTCTGCATTGTACCGTGGGGGGGCGTGGGGCTGCTTATGATTAGCGGACGGCGATGGCGGCGGCCATGGCGAGCTTATGGTCGTTGTTCCAGGGCGGCCCGATGGCGCGGCGCAGTTGGAGGAAGTGGGCGTCGATGTCGACGATGCGGAGGGCTTCGGCGGCCGCGTTGAAGACGTTCTTCGGGTCGTACCAATGGACGGCCCAGCCGCGGGCGAGGGCGGCGAGGGCGAGCGCCTCGCGGTACATGACCCAGTCGGCATTGTTGCTGGCGCGGTAGTCGGTGATTCGCTCGGCGACGGTGGGCGGCAGGGGAGGGCAGCGGCGGAGCGCTACGGCGGTGATCGGTTCCGGGAGGGTGGCGGCGACGGCGTCCAGGGCGAGTTCGGCGTGATGTTCGGCGGAGAGCCGGACGCGCTCCACCAGCGCCACGCCTTCCTGGATGGGCAGCCGCTGCGCTTCGCAGTGGTGGGGGATTTTGGGCAGGTCCGGGGCCACGAGTTCGACGCGGCGACGGTCGAGCAGGGTGCCGCTTGCCGAGGCGGTGACGAGCACCGCCCAGCCGCCGTGATCCGAGATGCCGACGATGGCGCCGTTGGTGGAAATAGATTCGCTCCGGATTATGGGTTATCGACGATGATGTTCATGCCGGCGTTGGTGATTAATGGGGCGACGACGGTGGCGTCGTCACCGTCCAAGAGGAGGACTCCGAGGCGGTGGGGGCCGTTGGAGAGCAGCCGGGTGTCGAAGGTGCCGTCGAAGCCGATGTTCGGGCAGGCGGGGATGCCCGATAGCGTGGCGCAGACCTCCGGGCGGGCGTTGCCGTAGCGGAGGGTGGCGCGGATCTGATTGTCGATGAGGAGATAGACAAGCAGGAAGCGGCCGTCGGGATCATAGGCGTGGCCGGAGATGTTGAGGACGCCGGAGACTCGCTGAAGGTTTGTCGGGGTGGTGACGACGCCGATGGGGAGTTTGTTGGCCGGGTTATCGACGGTGACGACGACGGGCGTTTCCGGATGGTAGGTGATGCGGCCGTTGTCTTCGGTGATGCGGACTTGGACGCGGTGTTCTCCATTCCGTAGGGCGGGGCCTTCGGAGGTGGTGTCGATAGCGGTGACCCAGCCGACGCCGGGGCAGTTGGGCGAACCGGTGGCGGGACCGTTGGCGGCGCAGAGGTCGGCTCGGGTGACGCCGAACGAGGTGCGGCCGTAGGCGATGTTGTCGATGATGAGATCGACGGCGGTGACGCGGGTGGACTTGCTGTAGGCGAAGCCGCGGAGTTGGGCGAAGCCGGTCAAGATGTCGCCATTTTTGAGGGTGTCGAAGCCGCCGATGGGAAGAGGGCCGTCGTTGTCTTCGATGGTGAAATTGAGGGGGGATTCGGGGTAGTTCTGGAAGCCAGCTTTGAAATTGACGGCGCGGAGCTGGAAGGTGTGCGGGCCGGGTTTGAGACCGAGGGCCTTCACGTCGATATTGGACAGGAAGCCGATAGAGGGGCAGCCGGGGAGGGTGTTTTGCGGCGTGCAAATATCGGGGCGGCTTTGGCCGCGGGCGACGGTGCCGCGGTAGACGCCGTCGATCAGGATATTGACGGAGGCGACGAGGGTGTCTTCGTCGTAGACGATGCCGCGGACGGTGAGAACGCCGGCGACCTTGGCATCGGGGGCGGGGGATTCAATGCGGACTTTGGGAGCGGTGGCGTTTTCAAAGGGCGGGAAGAAGGAGAGCGGCGGGGCGTCTTTGAGGGTGACGCGCTGGCGGCCGTAGACGTGCTGTAGCGCGGCGTTGCCGATGCCGCGGGAGATGCCGACGAAGGGCGTAGTGGCGGCGCAGCCGGCGAAGGGCGAGTAGTTCAAAAGGTTCTGGTTCCCGGCGCCGTAGAGGTAGCGGATTTCGCCATTTTCGTAGAGCGTCAGAGCGAAATTGACGGGTTCGGGGACGGGCGTATAGGGCGGGGCGTTGACGGCGGGGATGGTTTCCCCGGCCCAGCGGATGGTGAAGGAGTTGGGGCCGCGGCTGACGAAGATGTTTTCGTTCGGCTGGGCGGAGCCGTTGGTACGCATCCACATGGCCATGGGGGCGATGCCGGTGATGGCGGCGAAGCCGGTGTCATCGAGGCAGGTGGGGGTGAGAGCGGTATCGAACTGGATGTAGCCTTCGGGGCGGACGCGGATTTCGCGGTATTTCTTGCCGTAGAAGGTGAACTCGAAGGGGAGCGCGACACGGCCCCAGGCGCCGCCGGGGCTGAGGCGGAAGCCGGTGGCTGATTCGTTGGGGAAGGTGTAGGGGATCTTTTCGTTGTCGAAGACCTGGGCGTAGTTGGGGGAGGCTTTGACGGTCTTTTCGATGAGTTTTGGGCCGGAGGCGGTGTTCTGATCGTTGTAATAGATGGTGATGGCGTCGCCGGCGATGAGGGAGAGCGAACCGCTCTTGGGGGTGGCGGGGCCGGCGGAGGTGGTGAAGAGGGTGCCGGACCAGGCGAGGCCGGCGCCGCGGGCGAGGATGACGGTTTCGACATCGCCGGAGCTGGCGGTGACATCGACGGGGAGGGCGTCGCCGGTGTAGTTGGCATCGTAGACGGTGATGCGGAGGGGTTCGCCGATCATCGGGGTTTCGGTTTGGAGGCCGATGACGCCGGTGGTGGAGGGTTTATCGAATGACGCGGTGACCTGGATGGAGTTGGAGTTGGGGCTGAAGGCGAGGACGCCGAGGCCGCGGCGGGCGAAGCCTTCCCAGATTTGGGACTGGCTTTCGCCTTTATAGTCGACGCGTTCGGCGAGGAGGATGGCATCGCGGAGATCGACCATGGAGGGGGCGGGCGGGGAGAGCTTCATGCCATCGAGGACGATGCGCTTGAGCCGGCGGCGGCCTTCGGTTTCGCCGAATTGACGTACGAGGTTGGCACGGACTTCCCACAGGGCCTGGACCCAGATGACGCCGTCTTCGTGGATTTCGGGGGCGGCGGCGGCGCGGCCGAGGTCGGCGTAGGTGAGGGGATTGATTTCGAAATTGGTGGAGTAGGGGCGATTGCGGAGGCTGGTGCCGAAGGCGCGGTAGGCATATTCACCGCGGGCGTACACGCCGTCGACGGGGGCGCCTTCGGGGATGAGGAATTCCAGGGCGAAGAAATCGGAGAGAGCTTCGTTCATGGCGGCGCCCTGGAAGCCGGTGTTCATGGTGGGGATGAGGCGGAAGGTGACGCCGTGGGTGTATTCGTGGAGGATGACGTCGGCGGCGAGGCTGCTATCGGCCCAGATGCCGCCGACGGAGTTGACGTACATGGAGATTTGGGCCCGGTTGCCGTCCCCGCGGTTGAGTGTGGTGAAGAAGGCGTTATTGATGTTGGCGGTACCGGAGAGGGCTTGGGAGCCGAACTGGGAGTAGGCGTACATGGGGTCGCCAGAGATGCCGGCGCCGGTTGTGTTTTGGGCCTGGTAGTTGCCGGCGGCTTCGTTGAAGCCGAGATCGTTGAAGAGATCGTGGGCGCGGTTGACCCAGTAGAAGAGATTGGTAGTGACGGCGTCGGTGAAGTTGGTGGAGGCCGGGGCGTCGGGGCCGAGTTGGAGGGGGAATTGGAAATCGAGGGAGGGTGATTTGGTGGTGAGAGGGGTGGTGAGGAGGACGATGCCGGTGGGGTTGGCGCCGGCGACGGCGTTGTTACCGGCGGTTTCGGAGCCGCTGATCCAGGCGTTGGGGAAGGGGACGACGGTGCGTTGGACGTAGGGGGGCTCAACGGAGGACTGGACGCCGTATTTGACGGGAGGCTGGGGGCTGATGCCGGTGAAGACGGCTCCTTTGGGGGCGGACTGGAACATGGTGAGAGGTTGTTTGGAGAGGAGGGATTGGGAGGCGTCGTCGATGACGGTGTCGTAGGCGGAGACGCCGTCGGCATCGGTGACGATGAAATGCCAGGCGGGTTGGAGGGCGCCGCGGACGGGGTACCAGACAGGGCGACCGGTGAGTTCGCCCAATTCGTCGGAGACGAAGCGGGCGTCGCCACGGGCGGTCATGCCGGAGCGGCGGAGGGTGGACTGGCGGGCGAGGATGGGATTGACGGCGGCGAGGGCAGCGTGGGCGGCTTCGGGAAGTTTGGCAGCGTTGGCGGGTTGGGCGGTGGGTTCGTTGAAGAGTTCGCCGCCGGCATTGAGGACGCGGCCGTCTTTGTCAATGTTGACGCGCCATTCGGCTCCGAAGATATCGAGGCCCTGGAAGCGTTGGCGGTAGGTGAGATGGGTGACGCCGTTGTGGTCGGTCTTGTACTCATCGGTGAGATACAGGCCGACGGGAGAGGGGAACTGTTGGGCGGTGAAATCGGCGGCGATGTCGCGAGCGGGGCGGGGGCTGGACTGCGTGAGCGGGCCGTCCAGGTTGAGTAAGTGGCGGGGGATGGGTGCGGACCAGAGGGCAGATACAGTTACCACGAGCACCGGCATCATTCGGCGCAGAATCATATAAGTAGGCTCCTCGTTGTGTCGACTTAGACCATCATAGACGGAATCGGCCGATGCGAAGTGCCCGCTGGGGCTGGATTCTCCCGGCAATTCCTGGGCCTCCGCGGCCGAGCCCAGGAATTGCAGGAGAGGGGGAATTAGGGGTTGTCGACGATGATGTTCATGCCGCCGCTTGTGTTGCCGGGGATGACGACTGCGTTGCCAGCGCTATCGATGATGGCGACGCCGAGGCGGTGCGGGCCGTTTGACAGACGGCGGGAGTCGAAGGTGCCGTCGAAGCCGATGTTGGGGCAGGCGGCGACGTTCTTCAGCGTGGCGCAGACTTCGGGCCGGGCGGTCCCGTAGCGGAGGACGCCGCGGTTGCCTTCGTCGATCAACAGGATGACCTGGGTGACACGGCCGTCGGGATCCCAGGCGTGGCCGGAGATGGTGATATCACCGGAGACGCGCTGGGCGTTTGTTGGCGCGGTGACGACGCCCACGGGGAGCGTGCGGGCCGGGTTATCGACCTTGACCGTGACCGGGTTTTCGGGCTGGTAGCTGATGCGGCCGTTGTCTTCGGTGATGCGGAGCTGGACTTTGTGTTCTCCGTTGGGCATGGCCGGTTCGTCGGCAGCGGTATCGACAAAGGCCTGCCAGCCGACGGCGGGACAATTGGCCGAACCGGCGGCGGGGCCGGCGGCGGCGCAAAGGTCATTGCGGGTGAGGCCGTAGGCGGCGCGGGTGTTGGCGACGCCATCGATGATGATGTCGACGGCGGAGACGCGGGATGCCTTTGAATAGGCGAAGCCGCGGACAATGAG
>CANIFK010000311.1 GCA_947466555.1 Acidobacteriota bacterium
ATCCGCCCCGCCGTCGCATTCCTCAAAAAGGCCAAAGCCGCGGGCTTCGTCGAACGCATCGGCCTCGGCATCAAGGAGCCCGAATTCGTCGATCGCTTCGTTGCCGAAGAGCCCGGCGCGCTCGACTACGCAGGCATCACCTTTTGCCCCGCCATTCTCGGACCGCTGATGAAGGTCATCGAAACCAGCCACGCGCAGAATTTTGAAGTCACCCTCATGGGCATCAACTACGGCCAGGCCTTCACGCTCACCGAGGACCCCGCCACCGCGCCCCCGTTCCTCTACAACTACGAATTCGCCAACGACGCCGAACGCGCCCTCATGTCGAAGTTCTTCCGCATCTGCGGTTCGACGCCGTTAATCCACCTGGCCGCCGCCGTCGCCGGCCTGCTCGTCGTCCACTTCCCCAAATCGGTCACGCAAATCGTCACCGCCACCAAGACGCCGGAGCGCCTCGCCGAAACCATGCAACTAGTCCGCGAAGCCCACGTGCCCGCGCCCGTCTGGGCCGAACTCAAAGCCGCCGAACTCATCCCGCGTGACTTCCCGACGACGTAATCCGCCTACTGCGCCGATTTCGCCGAAAGCGACTCCCGGATCCGCTGCAGCACGCGCCGCGGGTCCACCGTCCGGTCCAGCCGCAACACATCCTCCGGCCGCAACCCCTGCCGCTCGATCTCCTCAATCCCGCGCGACGTCGCAAACAACGTCCGCACCGCCGGAATCCGCGCCTGCACAGACTCCGCCAGCGCCGGCCCCGTCATCCGCGGCAGCACCACATCGCTCACCAGCAGGTGCACAATCTCCGTCGTCTTGTGCGCAATTTCCAACGCCTGCAACCCGCTCCGCGCGTCCAGCACCCGGTACCCGGCCCCCTCCATCGTCTCCCGCAACCGTTGCCGCTCCACGTCCGATTCCATCGCCAGCAGCACCGTCTCCTCGCCCTGCAGCGACTCTTCATTCACCGGCTCCGCCTTCGGCCGCACCTGGTTCGGAGCCAGCGGCAGGAAGATCCGGAACGTCGACCCATACTTCGGCGCCGAATGCACCACAATCGACCCTTCGGCCTGCCGCACAATCCCGTACACCATCGCCAGCCCCATGCCATTCGAAACCGGCCCGGTCTTAGTCGTGTAGAACGGCTCAAAGATATGCGGCAGCGCTTCCGCTGAAATGCCCGTGCCAGTATCCACCACCGAAAGCGTCACATACTCACCCGGCCCCAGCGGCGGCCGCGCGTCCAGCCGCGTCCGGTTCAGCGAACGCACGCCCGTCTGAATCTGCAGCGTACCGCCATTCGGCATCGCCTCTTTGGCATTCGCCACCAGGTGCATAATGCACTCTTCCACCAACTGCAAATCGGCGACGACCAACGGCAGTTCCGCTTCCAACGAAAAATCGACGTGAATCCCTTCGCCGGCCATCACGCGCACCAACCGCTCCACGTTCCGCACGGCCTCGTTGAAACTCACCTGCTTCGTGTTCCGCGGATGATTGCCCGAAAACGTTAGCAATTGCCGGGTCAACGACGCCCCGCGATCGCTCGCCCGCTTGATCTCTTCAATGTCGTTCCGCACCGGATCCCGGTCGTCCAGGTTCACCAGCGCCAGCCCCGAATAGCCCGTAATCGCCGTCAACAGATTATTGAAATCGTGCGCCACGCCGCCCGCCAGCCGCCCCGCCGTGCTCAGCGATTCCGCCTCCCGCCGCCGCTCCTCGGCCTGCAGCGAATGCGTCACGTCGGAGCCGGTCGACACCACATGCGTCAGCCGCCCATACTCATCCCGCAGCGCATTATGCGTCCACGAAATCGTGCGCATTGAATTGTCCCGCAGGCACCACGAACTGTAGCTGTGGGAAGGGAACTCGCCGTTCAACACTTCCAACATCTGTTCTTCGGCCCGCTCCATCTCCGCCGGAGCCGCCACGGCCTGCCACACATACTGCCCGCGCAACTCGCCCTCGGAGAACTGCGTCAACTCCTCGCACGTCCGGTTGAACCGCACCAGCCGCCCCTCGTGGTCCACCACAATCAGCAGCGCCGGCAGGTTATCGATCAACGACGACGCAAACCGCCGCTGCCCGTCAATCTCTTCCTCCGCCCGGTTCCGGTCGCTCCGGTCCCGCACAATCACGCTGAACCGCTTCTCCCCGTTCTGCGCCGGTAGCTCGCTCAGCACCAGGTCCAACGGAAACCGCGTCCCGGCCTTGCGGATGCCAATCAACTCGCGCCCTTCAGCCGCGTGGATATAATTCGCCCGTTTCCGTCCCTTCGCCGGCGGCGGAATCAACGCCGCAATGCTCTTGCCCCGCACCTCATTGAACGGATACCCAAACAACTTCTCCGCCGCCGGGTTGCTGCTCAGTATCTCGCCCGACTCCTGAATGACGAAGATCGCGTCCCGCGAGAACTTCACAATCTCGCCCGCGCCCGGTACAACCACCGGCGCCGCAACAACGGTCCTCGTACTCCGCCGCGTCAATAGCAGCACGCCAACCAGCGTCAGCAACATCGCGCATAAGCAGCCAAGCGCCACGTTCACCGCCGTGTAATTCGTCGCCGCTACCGGCGCTGCCACCGAAGCCGTGGCCGAAAAAGCAAGGGTCACCGCGAGATTTGCCACGCGGGTTCCGGAGAGATCTCTAAGGGTTGGGGGAAGCATTCTAAGGTCTTCACCTGTGATGCTATCCGAACATCAGGACGCATGGCAATCCTGGGGCTTCGCATCCGTACTAATGGCGCCTTAGGGAAAGTAACTGGTACTGCATGGGCCATAGACCCTGTCACAATAGGGAGTGGGAGGGAATTGATGGCAGAATCGTTTTCGGTCCAGCCGGCCAGTCCGGCGGATGTCGAGTTGATCCTTCAGATGATTCGGGAGATGGCCACCGCCGAGCAGCGCCAGGATTCGGTCACGATCACGCGAGCCTCGCTCGAACGTCACGTCTTCGGGGAACGCCCCATCGCCGAAGTCTACCTCGGCTACTGGGATGGCGACCCCGTCGCTTACCTGATGACCCAGGCCCGCTACTCCAGCTACGGCGGCGCCCCCATGCTCTATGTGGAGGACACCTTCGTCCGCGCCCGCGCCCAGGGCCGCGGCCTCGGCAAGAAGTTGATGGCCTTCGCCGCCGCCCTCGCCGTCAAGCGCGGTTGCGGCTCCATGCAATGGACCGTCGGCGATTGGAACGCCCCCGCCCAGGCCTTCTGCGACCGCCTCGGCGGCGTCCGCGAAAAGGGCCGCGTCCACTATTCGATGGACGGCAAAGCAATGGCAACACTGGCTTCGGAAAGCCCCCGGTAGCAAAATCCACGTTGTTTCCACAGCGATTCACAGGGTTTTCCACAGGACTTCCTCGGCCAGGATGGCCGGAAAGTGTTAGTCTGAAAAGAGTTAGGCACGATGTCGGATAAAAAACTACAAGTTATACCCTTAGGCGGACTCGGTGAGTTCGGCATGAATTCGATGGCCATCCGCTATGGGGATGACATTATCGTTCTGGACGCCGGGATGATGTTCCCCGACGCCGAACTGCTGGGCGTCGACATCGTCACCCCCGACTTTTCGTACCTCCGGGACAACAAAGAGAAGGTGCGCGGCCTGCTCCTCACCCACGCCCACGAAGACCACATCGGCGGCGTGCCCTTCCTCCTCGCGGACGTGAAGGTCCCCGTCTACGGCACCGCCTTCACCCTCGCCATGGTCGAACGGCGCCTGGAAGAGCACTCCATGCTCGACAAGGTGAACCTCAACGAGATCCAACCCGGCGACCGCGTCAAGCTCGGACCGTTCGAAGTTGAGTTCATCCACGTCACCCATTCCACCGCCTCCTGCGTGGCGCTGGCCATCACCACTCCCCTCGGCGTCATCATCCACACCGGCGATTTCAAAGTGGATCCGACGCCCCTCGACGGCCGCCCCTTCGATCTCCACAAGTTCGCTGAATACGGCAAAAAAGGCGTTCTTCTCCTTCTTTCCGACTCCACCAACGTCGATCGCTCCGGCTACTCGGAAAGCGAACGCTCCGTCGGTCCGCGCCTGGAAGAGGTGATGCTACGCAGCGAACGGCGCGTCGTCGTCAGCTGCTTCAGCTCCTCCGTCCACCGCCTGCAGATGATCTTCGACGTGGCCCAGAAATCCGGCCGCAAGGTCGGCCTCCTCGGCCGCAGTATGCTCTCGGTCACCGAGATCGCCCACCAATTGGGCCTCATGCAGATCCACGACAATCTGCTCCTCCGCCCGCAGGACATCCAACTCGCCGACCCTTCCAAGGTCTGCGTCCTCGTCTCCGGCACCCAGGGCGAACCGATGAGCGCCCTCTCCCGCGTCGCCGTCGATAGCCACAAAAGCCTCAAGCTCGAAAAGGGCGATACCGTCGTCCTCAGCGCCCGCATGATCCCCGGCAACGAACGGCCCATCATGCGCATGATCAACCACGTTGCCCGCCGCGGCTGCAACCTGATCTTCGGCCACATGACGCCGCCCGTCCACGTCTCCGGCCACGGCTACGCCGAAGAGCTGCGCCTCATCCTGAATCTCGTCCGCCCGAAATATTTCGTGCCCGTCCACGGCGAATACTGGCAACTCTCCCGCCACGCCCACCTGGCCAAACACCTCCGCGACCAGGGCCTGGAAGCGTCTTTCATCATGGAGACCGGCGAGACCCTCGAAATCGATAAACACGGCGCCCGCAAAGGCGAACGCGTCACCGTCGGCCGTGTTTGTATCGCCTCCGGTTCCATCGACGAAGTGGTCGAAGATCTCGTCATCCGCGACCGCCGCCATCTCTCCGAAGACGGCTTCGTCATGCCGATTATCGCAATCGACAAATCCACCGGCCGCCCCGAAGGTCTGCCGGAAATCGTCAGCCGCGGCTTCCTCTCCGAAGACAACAAAGAGATCCTTGCCGAAGCCCGCAAAGTCGTCTCCCGCACGCTCGAAACGTCGAGCCAGGAAGAGCGCGGCGACTGGGGCGTCATGCAGGAAAAGATCCGCGCCGACCTCAAACGCTATCTCACCAAGCAAACCGCTCGCCGTCCGCTCATCATGCCAGTTATCCTGGAAGTATGAACTTTGAGGATGCCTCCGGTTACGCCGGAGAAGCGGAGCGGCTGGAAAAGCCGTCCACCCCGGACGAAGTCTCGGCGATACTCGCGGAGGCTTCGCGCACCGGAACGCCCGTCACCGTGCTCGGCGCCGGCACGGGCGTCACCGGTGGTGCCGTGCCCACCGGAGGCGTCGTGCTCTCGCTCGAACGCTTCCGGCGTCTCGATATCGGCCAGGGCGAAGCCCGCGCCGGAGCCGGCGTTCTCCTTCACGAACTCCAATCGGCCGCCCGCAAGGCCGGCCAGTTCTACGCGCCCGATCCGACGCACAACGCCGCCGCCCTCGGTGGAACGATTGCTAACAACGCCAGCGGCTCCCGCAGCTTCCGCTACGGCTCCACCCGCCGCCATCTGAAGTCGCTCCTGGTCGCCTTCGCCGACGGCACCGTCCGCGAGCTCCCCCGCGGCGAAGCCATCGATTTTGCCGTCACCCCCGTCCATCGTCCTACAACCACCAAGCACCAGGCCGGGTACCAACTCGCTGAAGGCATGGAGTGGGTGGACCTCATCTGCGGCAGTGAAGGCACGCTCGCCGTGGTCCTCGAAGCCACGTTCAACCTCCTTCCGGCCCCCGGGGACCGTTTGAGCGGCGTCGTCTTCTTCCCCACCGAAGCCCAGGCCATGGACGCCATCGATGCCTGGCGCACGATCCCCGAACTCTGCATGTTGGAGTACGTCGACGCGGCCTCACTAAAACTGATCGACGGCCCCAAAGCCGGCGCCGCCCTCCTCATCGAACAGGAACACCCCGACGAAGACGAGTGGCTCACCCGCCTGGAACAAACTGGGGCGCTCGAAGAGGAGTCCTGGTTCGGCACCGCCGAAAGCGACCGTGAACGCTTCCGCAAGTTCCGCCACGCCCTCCCGGAAAAGGTGAACGACACGGTCCGCAAGCGCGGCTACATGAAGATGGGGACGGACTACGCGGTGCCGATCGCCCGCCATCGGGAGATGCTGGCCAACTACCGCCAGGGCCTGACGGAAATCGGTGGCGACGGCGTAGTGTACGGCCACGTCGGCGACGCGCATTTGCACGTAAACATGATGCCCGCCAACGATGGCGAAAAGGACCGCGCCTGGGCCTGGATGCACACCTGGGCCGCGCAGGCCGTCGAACTCGGTGGCACCGTCGGAGCCGAACACGGCCTCGGCAAGCGCAAAGCGCATTTGTTGAAGCTGATGTACTCCGAAGCCGAAATCGCCGCCATGCGCGCCGTGAAGCAGCACTTGGATCCCCGCTGGCTCCTAGGCCGCGGCAACCTCTTCCCCCCAGACCTTTCCTAGGTGACTGTCACCTAGGAATTGTCCGGAGCGGCCGCCCCCCACGCAGCAACCCACCCCTCCGGGGACATGCGTCAGCGTGTCCCCAAAACCCACA
>CANIFK010000312.1 GCA_947466555.1 Acidobacteriota bacterium
CGACCCCGGCACCGACTTCTTCGAAGCCAAAGTCCGCCCCCTGCTGGCCGCCAAATGCTACGCCTGCCACAGCGCCAAATCGGCCGCCCCCATGGCCGGCCTGCGTTTTGACGATCCCGCCACTGCCCACAAATCCGCCGCCAGAATCCTCCCCGCCATTCGCCACGAATCCGTCGGCATGCCCCCCACCGGCAAACTCAAACCGGACGAAATCGCGACCCTCGAAAAGTGGGCCGAAATGGGTGCCCCCGTCCCCGCCTCCACCGCCACCACCCTCGTCAAATCCACCCAGAATACCAACCATTGGGCCTGGCAACCGCTCCGTCCCGCCACCGGTTCCATCGATCAGCAAATTCGCGCCAAACTCACCGAAAACGGCCTCACCCCCGCCCCGGCCGCCGACCACCGCACCCTCATCCGCCGGCTCAGTTTCGACCTCACCGGCCTCCCGCCCGCCGCCTCTGACTACCAACTCACCCCCGAACAAGCCGCCGACAAATTCCTCGCCTCCCCCCGCTTCGGCGAACGCTGGGCCCGCCATTGGATGGACGTCGCCCGCTACGCCGATACAGGCTTCCTCTCCCGCGCCTTCCTCCTCTCCTTCACCTACCGCGATTGGCTCATCGACGCCTTCAACAAAGACCTCCCCTACGACAAATTCATCGCCCTCCAACTCGCCGCCGACCAGCTCCCCAACACCCCAAAAAAAGATCACGCCGCCCTCGGCTTTCTCTCCCTCGGCTACAACCCCAACCGCGCCGTCGACCTCCCCGACGTCGTCGACGACAAAATCGATCTCGTCTCCCGCGGCCTCCTCGGCCTCACCGTCGCCTGCGCCCGCTGCCACGACCATAAATTCGATCCCATCCCCACCAAGGATTACTACGGCCTCTACGGCGTCTTCGCCAACACCCGCTACGGCGTCGAACCCGTGCAAATCGCCAAACTGCCCGCCTACTACGAACAGCGCGCCGCCACCCGCAAACGCATCCTCGCCGACTTCATCAACGAACGCCTCGAAGTTCTCCGCGCCGAACTCCGCGCGCCCGCCGAACTCCGCCGCTACCTCCAAGCCCTCTGGGACGGTCGCAAAGTCACCCGCGCCCGCCTCGATAACTTCGCCCGCGAAAAGAACGTCAACTCCCTCGTCCTCGCTCGCTGGGCCGACGCGGTCGAAACGAACCCCCTCTTCGCCGATTGGCGCAAAGCCACCGAAAGCCCCGTCGAAACCTACCTCGCCCGCCTGCAAACTCCCGAATACAAGCCGCTCCTCCACGGCCCCACCGACGTGCCCGTGGAAGACTTCCCCTCCATCATGACCGAAGGCGACGCCAACACCACCCGGGACCTCCAGTGGCAGTACGAAGCCGTGCTCAACGATGCCGCCTACCGTGGCTCCTCTGCCGTCGCCCTCGGTGCCAACGACAAGCCCGTCATCAAACCCGCCTACGTCTTCACCCGCGGCAATCAAAACGATCTCGGCGACCCCGTCAACCGCTGCTTCCCCTCCGTCCTCACCAAGGCCCAACCCTGCTTCACCACGGGCTCCGGCCGCCTCGAACTCGCCCGCGCCATCACCGCCGAACAAAACCCCGTCGCCGCCCGCGTCATGGTCAACCGCGTCTGGCAGCGCCTCTTCGGCGAAGGCCTCGTCCGCACCCCGTCGGACTTCGGCTTCCGCGGCGATCTCCCCACCCACCCCGAACTCCTCGACACCCTCGCCGCCAACTTCCGCCAAACCTGGTCGATGAAACAGCTCATCCGCCAAATCGTGCTCTCTGAAACGTACCGCCAATCCAGTGCCGACCGCCCCGATGCCCGCGCCAAAGACCCCGAAAACAAACTCCTCTGGCGCATGCCCCGCCGCCGTTTGGACTTCGAAGCCATGCGCGACGCCATGCTCGCCACCGCCGGCAAACTGGAAGATACCCAAGGCGGCCAGCCCATCTCCATCGTCGCCACCCCGGCCGACCCACGCCGGACGATCTATGGCATGATCGAGCGCGAACGCCCGCTGGCGCTGCTCAAAACCTTCGACGTCGCCGACCCCGAACAGCACTCCCCCCAGCGCTACCAAACCACCGTCCCTCAACAAGGATTATTTCTTCTAAACAGCCCCTTCATCGGTGAAATGGCCCAATCCGTCGCCGCCCGCGCGAGCGATCTCGATAGTCTCTACAAGGCAGTCCTCCACCGTCCACCCACCGCCACCGAGCGCCAACAAGCCGCCCCATTCTGGTCCGCAAATCCGCCCGTTCCTTCAGCCCCCGTCAATCCCTGGCAATACGGCACTGCCACGCTCGATCCCGATGCCGGCACAACGTCCAACTTCGCCCCCTTCCGTTTCTTCACCGGTCGCGCCTGGCAGAATGCCTCCGCCGGCCTCGACCCTAAAACCGGCGTCGCGAAGCTGACCGCCAATGGCGGCGCCCCCGGCGACGATCTCTCCAACGCCGCCGTCCGCCGCTGGGTCGCCCCGGCCTCGGGCTCGCTCAACGTGGAAGGCAAACTCGTCCTCAACGTCGGCGCCCTGGCCATCCGCTTCCACTTCTCCAACGGCATCCGCGGCTGGGCCATTTCGAACAAGAAAGGCGTCCTCGGCAAGTGGCGCGTCAACCCGCCACCCGCCCCCGCCGATGGCATCTCCTACAAAGCCAACCCAAGCGTCGATACAGATCTAAAGGCCATCGAAGTCGAACAAGGCGAGATCATCGATTTCGTCGTCGATTCGGTCGGCGACTACGAAGCCGACGACTTCCAATGGAGCCCCGTGCTCTCCATCGGCACCCAAAAGTGGGACGCCCGTGCCCAGTTCGCGGGCCCCGCAATCCGCAAGCTCACCCCCCGCGAACAACTCGCGCAAGTGCTGCTCTTAACCAATGAATTCGCGTTCCTGGACTAACCCCATGCACCAAGTAAACCGTCGCGATCTCTTCCGCCGCGTAGGCGCCGGCCTCGGCCTCGTCGGCCTTGCCAGCGTCTTCGAACAAGCCGGCCTCGCCGGCCCGCTGACGCCCAGAAAATCCCAATTCCCCGGCAAAGCCAAACGCGTCATCCACATCTTCGCCAACGGCGGCCCGTCGCACATGGACACGTTCGATTACAAGCCGGCCCTGCAAAAATACGCCGGCCAGCCGCTCCCCGTTCACCTCCGCACGGAACGCAAAACCGGCACCGCCCTCCCGTCCCCGTTCGCCTTCAAAAAGTACGGCAAATCGGGCCTCGAAATCAGCGACGTCTTCTCCAAAGTCGCCCAACACGCCGATGATCTCTGCGTCATCCGCAGCATGCACACCGAAGTGCCCAACCACGAACCGTCGCTGATGATGATGAACTGCGGCGCGCAGCAGCAAAGCCGTCCCAGCTTCGGCTCCTGGGTCGTCTACGGCCTCGGGTCGGAGAACCAAAACCTCCCCGGCTTCATCTCCCTTTGCCCTGGCGGCCTCCCCATCCGCGGCGCGCAAAACTGGAAGTCCGCGTTTCTCCCCGGCGCCTACCAGGGCACCCACATCGATACCCGCGAAACCGATCTCGACAAGCTCGTCGAGAACGTCCAGAACCGCCTCACCACCCGTCCCCAGCAGAAGGCGCAACTCGACCTCCTCGCCGCCATGAACCGCGAGTATCAACAGACCCGCGCCGAAGACGAAGCCCTCGAATCCCGCGTCCAGTCGTTTGAACTCGCCTTCCGCATGCAACTGGAAGCCGAAGACGTCTTCGATCTCTCCAAAGAACCCCAACACATCCGCGACATGTACGGCGACACGCTCCACGGCCGCCAGATGCTAATGGCCCGCCGCCTCCTGGAAAAAGGCGTCCGCGTCGTCCAGGTCTGGCACGGCGCGGGGCAACCCTGGGACACCCACGACGACGTAGCCAAACGCGTCAAACAGCTCGGCGTGGAGTCGGACCAACCCATCGCCGCCCTCCTCACCGATCTCAAACAACGCGGCATGTTGGACGACACGTTGATCATCTGGGGCGGGGAATTCGGCCGAACTCCAGTTGTCGAACTCCCCGCGTTCGGCTCCAACGCCGGCACCGCCGGCCGTGATCACAACTCATACGGCTTCTCCGTTTGGCTAGCCGGCGGCGGCGCCAAAGGCGGCATGGCCCACGGCGCCACGGACGAGTTCGGCTTCCGCTCCGAAGTCGACCGCGTCCACGTCCACGACCTCCACGCCACGCTGCTACACCTCCTCGGTTTCGAACACGAAAAGTTCACCTTCCGCTACGCCGGCCGCGACTTCCGCCTCACCGACGTGCATGGCCAGGTGGTCAAAGCCGTCGTGGCCTGACGACCAGGCCCTCTCCGCGGAGTGCGCTGGCGTTAAACTAAACTCAGAAGTAGGAGCATGCCATGCAAGAGTCTGGTCTAATCGTTTCAAATCCAAATGTCATGATGGGCAAACCGGTCATTCGCGGCACTCGAATTACGGTAGAGTTGCTTCTGGAGAAATTCGCGGCCGGGCAGTCCGAAGACCAGATCCTCCGGGCGCATCCTCATATCACACGCGAGGGCATCCGCGCCGCCCTGGCGTTTGCCGCGCAGGCGCTCCAGGCGTCGGTTGTGTATCCCCTGGAGCGAGTAGCATCGTGAAACTGGTGGCCGACGAAAGCGTCGAGGGCCCTACTGTATCCGCTCTTCGCGCCGCCGGTCACGTTGTTCTATTCATCGCCGAGACCTCACCCGGAATCGGAGATGCGGCAGTACTCGAGATTGCACGCCGCGAAGAGGCACTCCTCCTAACTGCTGACAAGGACTTTGGAGAACTTGTCTTCCGCAGCCGTGAGTCCCATTGTGGTGTTCTTCTGATTCGCTCGCCAGAAGATGGTCCCGAGGAAAATGCAGCCAACACTCTTGCCGCAGTGAACCAGCACGGACCGGCCCTTCTCGATCGCTTCTCTGTGCTTGCAGGCCGCGCCCTGCGGATCAGAATCATAGCTCGCTAGTACCCCCGGCGCGGGCCATCCACAACTTACCCGAATGCCAGCAGCGTTCGGCCCCACCCCCCGCGATACCATGTCAACAATGCACCGCCGCGCCTTCCTCCAAGCCCCCCTCATCACCGTCATCTCCAAACAGCCCCAGTACTATCACGCCTGGCCCACCATGGCCCGCCGCGCCAACGGCGAACTCGTCATCGCCTACTCCGGCGGCCGCGAAGGCCACATCGACCCCTTCGGTCGCGTCGAATTCAGCCGCTCCAAGGACAACGGCAAAACCTGGAGCTGGCCCCAAGTCATCATGGACACCCCCATCGACGACCGCGACGCCGGCATCGTCGAAACCCCGCGCGGCACCCTCCTCGTCACCACCTTCACCTCCCTCGCCTACGAAAAAATTCTCTCCGAAGCCAAAGGCTGGGACCCCGCCCGCATCGAACGCTGGCAAAGCGTCCAACGGGCAACCTCGGCCAGCGAACGCAACTCCCTCCTAGGCACCTGGATGCTCCGCTCCACCGATGGCGGCCTCCACTGGTCGGCCCCCTACCGCGTCCCCCTCAACAGCCCCCACGGCCCCGTCGCCCTCCGCGACGGCCGCCTCCTCTACGCCGGCAAACGCCTCTGGGACGCCAAAGCCGAAATCGGCGTCTGCGAATCCACCGACGACGGCCTCACCTGGCGCTGGCTCGCCGAAATCCCCACCCGCCCCGGCGATTCGGCTCTCCAGTATCACGAACTCCACGCCGTCCAAGCCGCCGACGGCCGCCTGATCGTCCACGTCCGCAACCAGAATCCCGCCAACGACCGCGAAACACTCCAATCGGAATCCACCGACGGCGGCAAAACCTGGACCGCCCCCCGCCCCATCGGCGTCTGGGGCCTCCCCAGCCACCTCCTCCGCCTCGCCGACGGCCGTCTCGTCATGACCTACGGCTACCGCCGCGACCCCCGTGGCAACCACGCCCGCCTCAGCCGCGACCACGGACAAACCTGGTCGGAGCCCATCGTCATCTCCAACGACGGCAAAGGCGACATCGGCTACCCCTCGACGGTCGAAATCGCCCCTGGCAAACTCCTCACCCTCTGGTACGAATCCAAGCGCTCCGGCAGCGTCACCGCCACCCTGCCGGAGCCTCCGTTCTCAGAACTCCGACTGGCCAGCTGGACGCTCTAGCCTCGGATTTCCCTTGGTGCCGTGACACCAGGAAAGTCCGGTACTACGGAATTCCCGGGCCGCTCAAGCGCTATCGTAAAAGCATGAGCGCAGCGCCGCCAATTCCCATCGAGCACTATCTGAGCACGAGCTACGATCCCGAGTCGAATACGTCGACGGCACGCTCCTGGAGCGCAACGTGGGCGATTGGACCCGCAGCCTCATCCAAAGCAACATCCTCTTCGCACTCCGAACCAAATATCCACACCTGAAAACCATCCCCAGCCTCCGCGCCCAAACCACCCCCACCCGCTTCCGCCTCCCCGATGTCACCGTCCTCCGCGAAGCTCCCGAAGGCCGTTATCTGACC
>CANIFK010000313.1 GCA_947466555.1 Acidobacteriota bacterium
AGCAGCTGTTGCCCCACCGCTCCCGGCACATGCCGACATTGCAGCCCTGGCGCACTCCTATTGGGAGGCGGAGGGCTGCCCGGAGGGCGCCGAGTGGCGCCACTGGCTGCAAGCCGAAGCCGCGCTCGCAGCCGACCCAAAGTCCGATCCCCAAGGAACCGAATGAAACCCTCGCTGTTGTTGTTATCCACCCTCGTCTGCTTCGGCGGTCCCCAACTGCGGGACTTCAGCCGGCTCTATCAATCGCTCGTCGAACGGGTGGACCCGGCGGTGGTGCAAGTCGTCACCACCGGGTTCTCCCCCTCCGGCGACGGAACGCCGGTATTGAGCGCAAAGCGCGGAACCGGCTCCGGCGTGCTGGTCGATGCCGGCGGCTACATCGTCACCAACGCGCACGTCGTGGGCGAAGTACGCCGCGTCCAGGTGCTCCTGCCGCTCCTCACCGAGGAGCGGCGCCGCCCGGGCGCCCGTCTGAAACCCGGTGGGAAACTCGTGCCCGCCGAGGTGATCGGCCTCGACCGGGAAACCGACATCGCCGTCCTAAAGATCGCCGGCTCCGGCTATCCCTTTCTCCCCTTCGCCGATTCCGATCTCCTCCGCCAGGGCCAGCTCGTCTTCGCCTTCGGCAGTCCCTACGGCCTGGACAACTCCGTCACCATGGGCGTCATCAGTTCGGTCTCCCGGCAGGTCCGCGCCGAGGACCCAATGGCCTACATCCAAACCGACGCCTCCATCAATCCCGGCAATAGCGGCGGCCCCCTCGTCGATGCCGACGGCGCCATCGCCGGCATCAACACCTTCATCCTCTCCCGCTCCGGCGGCCACGAAGGCGTCGGCTTCGCCGCTCCGGCCAACATCGTGAAACTCGTCTACGAACAGATTCGCGCCGATGGCCGCGTGCGCCGTGGCCAGATCGGCGTCCTGCCCCAAACCATCACGCCCGACCTCGCCGCCGCCCTGAAACTGTCCACCGATTGGGGCGTGATCCTCGCCGACGTCACGCCCGGCGGCGCCGCCGAATCGGCCGGCCTGCGTGTCAACGACATCATCCTCCGCGCCGACGGCAAGGTCCTCGAAACCGCCCGCCAGCTAGGAGCCGCCATCTACCAGAAGGCCGGCAAACAGATGGAATTGGAGATCCTCCGGGGCGATCAAAACCTGACAATCCAAGTCGCCGTACTTGAACGGCCCAAGGATCCGGACCGCATCCTGTCCCTCGTCCGCGGAGACAGCAACGCCGTCCCGCAACTCGGCATCCTGGCCGTCGATCTCGACGCGCGTGTCACCCCGCTGCTCCCCTCCCTTCGCCGCCTCTCTGGTGTCGTCGTTGCCGGGATCGTCATCCAGATCAGAGGCGCCGAGGACGTCCTCCACGCCGGCGACGTGATCTATTCGATCAACGGCCAGTCCATCCACTCGCTAGCCGAATTGAAGACCGCGGCCGCCACGCTCCGCCACGGTCAACCAGTGGCCCTCTACGTGGAGCGCCTCGGCCAACTCCAGTACCTGCTACTCGAAGCCGAGTGACTCAACGGCGGGCGGCTGCCGGCAGCATCGCCAGCGCCAGCCGCCCCGCCAACACACACACGAACGTGAACGCCAACGGCATCGTGTAGCTCCCCGTCGCCGCCCACAGCACCGAGAGCAGGGAAGGGAACCACGTCTGCCCCACCGTGTTCACCGGAACAATCACCCCCATCACCCGCCCCAGCGATTTCCCGCCGTAAAAGTCGGTGGCCAATAACGGGACCATCAGCGAATCCGAACTGATCCCCAACCCGAACAAGAACCCAAAAACATACGGCACCACCGGCCTGTCCAGCCACAGCAGCAACGGCATGGACCCAGCCATCAGCGCGAACGCCACCGTGATCACCTGCCGCTTCGGAAACCGCTCCGCCCCCCACGCAAACAGGAACCGCCCCGCCGCGTCCGCCGTCAACATCGCCATCAACGTCCACCCGAATACCGCGTCCAACCGGGCTTGTTCACTGAACCCCGCCTCCCGGAATATCAGTTTCAAATGTTGGCTCACGCCCCCAATCCCTGCAATCGAAATCGTACTGCCCAGCAGCAACAACCAGAACGGCCTGTCCCACCGGAACGCCGGTTCCCCGTCGCCCGCCTCCGCCGCCTGCACGCGAATATCCGGCAGTCCGAACAGCGCCACCGGCACCGCCAACAGCATCACCGCGCCCATCGCCATCAGTGCCCCCCGGAACCCCAGCGCCCCCGTCAACGGCCGCGCCAACAGCGCCACCGAAACCGCACCCAACGCACTGATCCCGAAAAACGCCACCGCGAACGCCCGCCCCCGCCGCAACCCGAAAACTTCGGAAAGCAGAATCTGATGCGCCAGCGGCCCGGCAAACGTCCACCCGGCCATATACAAAACCCACACCGCGTAGTAGCCAACCAGTCCGCCGCCCATCACGCCGAACCCCGCCATCGCCGCCGCGCATACCGGCGCCCCGCAAACGATTCCCCACTTCGGCGGCACACGCGGCACCAGCCACGGCCCCGCCACCAGCGTCACAAAAGTGCCCACCGGCAGCCCCAGCATCATCGCCGCGCGCGACCAGCCATAGGCCGCCTCAAAATAGTCGTAAAAGAACGGAATCCCGTAGTAAGGAATCCCCACGATCAAGCCCAGAATCAGGCTCGACGCCACCGCTACTCTCCACGGCACGCTAATCCCGCAGGAACCGCGCCGACTCCTCCGGCGGCGTCGGATTGATGAAGAACTCCGTTCCCCACTCGAAGCCCGCCACCCGCGTCAGTTTCGGAATAATCTCCACATGCCAGTGGTAATGCGAATACCCCGGCTCCTGCACCGGCGCCGTATGGATGATCAGGTTATACGCCGGCCGCTCCAACACCCGGTCCATCTTCTTCAAAACCGACTTCAACATCCACGCCAGGTTATACACCTCGCGCTCCTGAATATTCTCGAAATGCGAATCGTGCCGGAACGGAATAATCCACGTCTCAAACGGGAACCGCGACGCGAATGGACACGTGGCCAAAAACTCCTCGGTCTGCAGCACCACCCGTTCCCCGTCGCGCACCTCCTGGCGCAAAATATCGCAGTACACGCAGCGCTCTTTAAAGTCGAAATACTTCCGCGCCCCGTCCAACTCCTCCTGCGCCCGCTTCGGCACCACCGGCAGCGCGATGATCTGCGAGTGCGGATGTTCCAGGCTCGACCCGGCCGCCTCCCCGTGGTTCTTGAACAACATCACATACCGCAACCGCCGGTCTTTTTTCAGATCCACCACGCGGTCCCGGAACGCCCAGATCAACTCCGCCACCTGGCGCTCTTCCATCTCCGCCAGCGTCTTCATGTGGTCCGAACTTTCGATCACCACCTCATGCGCGCCCACGCCGTTCATCCGGTCGTACAATCCCTCGCCCTGCCGGTCCAGGTCGCCCTCCACCCGCAGGGCAGGGAACTTGTTCGGCACCACGCGCAGGCTCCACCGCGAACTCCCGCGAAGCCCCTCGGTCGAATAAGCCAGCACCTCCGGCGGCGTCTTGTCCTCGTTCCCAGGGCAGAACGGGCAGAACCGCGTCCCGGTCACCACCACGCTCTCCTGTTTGAAGTCCGAAGGACGGCGCGCGCGGTCGGTGCTGATAATCACCCAGCGCCCAGTGATCGGATCCTTGCGTAATTCAGGCATGAACTCCCTATTATAGGGATCAAACCGGCAAGCGCCCGCCCAGGGCATAGACGTCTCTGTGGTATTCCACTGTCTCCGTCTCGCCGATCAACACCGTCAGCACATCGAACCGTACCCCCATCTCCAACATCTCCGCCCGCTTAATCCACGCCCGCGCCGCCTGCCCAATGTGCCAAGCCTTCTCCGGATCCACCGCCCGCAACGGATGACTCACGTCGTCCGACGCCCGCGTCTTCACTTCCACAATCACAAGCGTCTCCCCATCGACGGCCACCATGTCGATCTCCAACTTCCGCATCGGGTGCCGGTAGTTCCGCGCCACCACGCGCCACCCCATCTCCTGCTCCACAAAACGGTGCGCCAGGTCCTCCCCGCGCCGCGCCAAGGCCATGTGCGGCGCTTCGTGCCGCTGCCGCCCCGCGTGCCGCATCAGGTCCAACAGGGGCGTAATCGAAAAATGCGAGGTCCGGCTCACACTTTATGAGTGGGCGCCGCGCCGGAAAATTCTCACTCCGGCGACTTCACAACCTCCAAAAAAGCACGCGCCGCGTGGCTCAACGCTCGCCGCTTCGGCGTCACCAGATGCACCTTCCGCTCCACGTTCAACTCCTCAATCCGCACTTCACACAACAACCCCTTCTCCACTTCCTGCTCCACACACATCTTCGGCAGGAACGACACGCCCTCGTTGCGCGCCACCATCCGCCGAATCGTCTCCACCGTCGGCATCTCCACGTCCATGTTCAACGCCACCCGCTGCCGCTGAAACTCCCGCAACACAATCTCCCGATAAGGCGACAAAACGTTATGCGCAATAAACGTCTCCATCCCCAACTCGCTAATGGAAACCGTCCCCCGCTGCGCAAACCGGTGCTCCGGGCTCACCACGAACGCCAGATGGTCCGTATAGATCACCTGCGAATGCAACCGCTCGTCCTGCGGGTCGTAGCTGATCACCCCCAGCTCCAACTCCCCGTCAATCAACTGTCCCGGAATCTTGCTCGATAAACTCCGCCGCACCCGTACCTTCACCTTCGGATACAGCCGCCGATAATTCACGATGTGCTGCAGCAGATAGAGCGACGTCGACTCATTCGCCCCCACAATCAACACGCCCGCCGAGTTGTCCCGCATCTCCGCCAGCGAATTGGCCATCTCCAATTCCAAATTCTCAAACCGCCGCGAAAAATCGAAAACAATCTTCCCCGCATCTGTCAGGAGCAGCTCTTTCCCCGAACGGTCAATCAACCGCTCCCCCAGCTCCGCCTCCAACCGCTGCACCGCCAGCGAAACCGCCGGCTGCGTCCGCAACAACTTCTCCGCCGCCCGCGAAAAACTCTTCTCCGTCGCTACCGTCTGAAACACCTTCAACGAATGCAATTCCATCCTTATCCGACGCTCCCTTCGGATAAGCCAAGTTTATACCATTAGCTTTGCTTATCGGCATGGCTAGTCGAATAAATTTGCTAAATCCGTTTTACGCTCCGATAATAAAAAAATCAATCCATCGGGAAGCCGGCCTACCCGCCGCTCCCAGTGGACTACATCGCGGAGGCAACAACCATGAGTCAGCGAGTATACATTTTCGATACCACGTTGCGTGACGGAGAACAGTCCCCGGGCTGCTCCATGACTGTACCTGAGAAGCTCAAGATGGCGGCCAAACTGGTCGACCTCGGCGTCGACATCATGGAGGCTGGTTTCCCCATCGCCTCCATCGGTGACTTCGAAGCCGTGGAAGCCGTCTCCAAGGAGTTCAGCGAAATGCAGGTGGCGGCGCTCGCGCGCTGCACCAAGCTGGACATCGATCGTGCGGCCGAAGCGCTCAAACACACCAAGCGCCCGCGCATCCACACCTTCATGGCGACGAGCGATATCCACCTCCAGTTCAAGTTGAAGAAATCGCGCGAACAGGTTCTGGAAGAAGTAGTTAAGTCCGTGCAGCTTGCCCGCACGTACTGCGACGATGTCGAGTTCTCCGCCGAAGATGCCGCGCGCACGGACCCCGATTATCTCGAACAGGTCTCCAAAGCCGCCGTCGCCGCCGGTGCCCGCACCATCAACTTGCCGGACACTGTCGGGTACTCCATCCCCAGCGAATACTCGGCCCTGATCGGCCGCATCTGCAAGGCGCTCGGCGACACCGCCATCGTCTCCGTCCACTGCCACGACGATCTCGGCCTCGCCGTCGCCAATTCGCTCGCCGCCATTGAAGCCGGTGCCCGCCAGATCGAATGCACCATCAACGGCATCGGCGAACGGGCCGGCAACTGCTCGCTCGAAGAGATCGTCATGATCCTCAAAACCCGTGGCGACAAGCTCCCGTACTACACCAACATCAATACGGAACACCTCTTCGCCGCCAGCCAGACGTTGAGCTCGGTCATCACCTTCGGCCCCCAGCCCAATAAGGCGATCGTCGGCGAAAACGCCTTCGCCCACGAAGCCGGCATCCACCAGGACGGCTACCTGAAGAACAAGTCCACCTACGAGATCATCGACCCCAAAACCGTCGGCGTCCCCCAAGGTAAACTGGTACTCGGCAAGCATAGCGGCCGCCACGCGCTGAAGGACCGTTGCTCGGATCTGGGTTTTGAACTCTCCAAAGAAGAGCTCGATTTCGTCTATCACGGCTTCTGCGAACTGGCCGACCGGGTGAAAGGTGTCCGCAACGACGCCATCGCCAACATCTGCCGCGATGCCAAGAAAGCCCTCGGCGTCAGCGCCTAACCAAGTAAGGATTTCATGCAACTC
>CANIFK010000314.1 GCA_947466555.1 Acidobacteriota bacterium
AGAGCTTGAACAGGATCACGAGTGACGCGATGGCGGCGAGCGAACTGGTGATATCCACCAACTCGGCGCCGACATAGTTGGAAACAAAAAACTGGAGCCCGGCGAAGGCACCGCCGCAAATCAGCGCGGCCGGCAGGACGCCGCGCAATGCTTTCCATCCACCCATCACCATGATCAGATAGGAAGGAACAAAGAACGACAGCGGCGCGCAGATCCTTCCAACCGCCCCGCTCAACTCGCGAACCGGCAGCCCCGTGGTGAGCGCCAGGGTTGTTACAGGAATTCCGATGGAGCCGAAAGCGACCGGCGCGGTATTGGCCAGCAGGCAAATTCCGGCTGCATAGAACGGCGAAAATCCGAGTCCTGTCAGCATCGCCGCCGCCACCGCCACCGGGCTGCCGAACCCTGCGGCGCCTTCAATAAACGCGCCAAAGGCGAAGGCAATCAGCAACGCCTGCAGCCGCCGGTCCGGGGTCAAACTGCCTACCGAGTCTTTGATGATTTCGAACTTGCCGGTCTCAACAGTCAGCCGATAGAGCAGGATTGCCGAAAAAACGATCCAGCCAATCGGCAGCAATCCGAAAGCCGCCCCAAATGTCACAGCGCCGACCACGGTGCCGGCCGGCATACCGTAGCCAAACAGCGCCACCGCTGCAGCCGCGCCCAGCCCGGCCAATCCCGCAACCCATGCCGGCTTCCGGAAAACGCCGAGCATCATCAGGAGTACAACAATCGGAAGAGCGGCTACCGAAGCCGAGAGGGCGAGACTATCGCCGATGGGAGTGTAGTTTTGCTGCCACATGGGAACCTTGCTATGTTACTCCTGTTGGACCCCGTTGCAACACTTCAATCGGGGAATGCGTCCACAATAAGAGAGCGGGACACCCATCCCGCGCGGAGGACTCATGGATCATCGCTACCTCGTCGTTGGCATCTGCGCGCTCACCGCCACGATTTACGGCCAGCCCGCGCAGCAACGGCCGGATCCGGATGTGCCGATGGCCGTCTTCAAAGTCGACGTCGTCGCCAAGACGGCCAAGGCGATAAACTACCGGCATCGCAGCGGCGCAACGAAGATCGATTTCAAGGGCACCGCCAACCTGCCAGCCGCCAAAGGCGAAGCCAAAGTTGAAAGCAAGCAGGGCTACATCGAAATCGAGGTGGAGTACCGCAATCTCCAACCCGCCAGCATGCATGGCGCCGAATACCTCACCTACGTCCTTTGGGCCGTTACACGAGAGGGCCGGGCCACCAACCTGGGCGAGATTCTTCTCAACGGCGCCAACGGTAAGCTCAATGTCACCACCGAGCTGCAAGCGTTTGGACTGATCGTTACCGCCGAACCATATTACGCTGTCACCCAGCCTAGTGACGTCATCGTGATGGAAAACGTGGTGCGTCAGGACACGTTGGGCAAGGTGGATGAAATTGACGCCAAGTTCGAACTCCTCCAACGCGGGCAGTACGCGACACTTGCTGGCCCACGGCCTGTCATCGATCCCAAGGTCCCGCTGGAACTCTACGAGGCCCGCAGCGCCATCCACATCTCTCGCGCTACGGGAGCAGAGAAATACGCCGCTGACACCATCAAAAAAGCCGCCGACCTGCTCTCCCAGGCCGAAGGCTATCAGGCTCGTAAGGCCGGTAACAAGCCGGTTTCGATGATCGCGCGCGAAGCTGTGCAGACGGCCGAAGACGCCCGCGTGCTCACCGTGAAACGGCGCGAAGAAGAACGGCTGAACAACGAACGTGCCGCCTCGGCCGCCCGCGAAGCCGCGGCCCGCGCACAGGCCGAAGAGGAGTCTCGCCGCGCGAAGGAGTCCGCTGAACAGGCCCGCCTGGAGCAGGAGCGCCGCGCTCTCGCTGAAAAGGCTAAGGCCGAAGCCGATGCCGACCGCGCCGCCGCCGAAAAGGCTAAGCGCGAAGCCGAAGAGGCGACAGCGATCGCCCGCAAAGCCATGGCCGAAGCCAATCTCGCCCGCCAAGCCGCCGAAAAGGCCAAGGCTGAGGCGGAAGCGGCACGCGCCTCCGCAATGGCCGAAGCCGAAAACGCCCGCCAGGCCGCCGCCGAGGCCAACCGCCTTCGGCAGCGCGCCGAAGATGAAAAGACGGGCCTCCGCAAGCAACTCCTCGATCAGTTCAATCTCATCCTCGAAACCCGCGATTCTGCCCGCGGCCTCATCGTCAATATGTCTGACGTCCTCTTTGACTTCGGTAAATTCACCCTTCGCCCGGAAACGCGCGAAAAACTGGCGAAGATTTCCGGTATCGTCCTGGCCCATCCTGGCTTGCGGCTCGACGTCGAGGGCCACACCGACGCGATCGGCAGCGAAGAGTTTAATCAGAAACTCTCCGACAGCCGTGCCGCCACTGTCCGTGAATATCTAATCGCCCAGGGAATCAATGGTGACTCGGTTTCGGCGCGTGGCCTTGGTAAGACACAGCCAATCGCCCCCAATGACACGAACGCCAACCGCCAGAAAAACCGCCGCGTGGAAATGGTGGTCTCCGGCGAAATCATCGGTACGAAGCTAACGGTTACTGTGGCGCCGGTCGCGCCAACTCCGAACAACTAAACCATCGACGCTGAGTGGGCGGGTCTTGCTAACCCGCCCTTCTCGTGAATTTTCCGTCCGAGGCGATGAATCGGAAATGACGCAGACGAAGTGGCGCCTTCGTTTCCGTTTTTCGAAAATCGAAATTCGCTTCGGTGACGAATGGCCCCATTTGCCGGCCTCTGCGTGTCCATCGGCGTGGAAAGGCGTTGCAATTGGCTTGCTCTGGCCACGTCCCCCGGGCCGATACCGAGCCTTTCAAGATCACCTGGAGGGTGACGCGCCACGGGATCGATATTTCAGCCTCTTCCGGCAATTTGCAGATTAGCCAGCGGCGTAGATAACTTGCTCCGGACTCGCGTGGCCCGGGGGGCCAAGGCAATCCTGTGTTACCGGACCGGCAGCTTTTCACTGCGCCCGGATCGCGCTCAAACAGAAACGCCCTCGCAGTAAAGCGAGGGCGCTCCCAATCCACCAATTGGATCTATCTTAAATCCGCCGCAGCGCGTGTTCCAGTGCTTCCACAAAAAAGTGGTCGCCCCACATCACCGACTCGTTCACGCCCAGGTCCTTGTGCAGGTGATAGACGCCACCCTTCAGCACTCCTTCCCACTCCTTGTCCTTGTCGGCCAGGTGGTTCTGGCAGAGCGTGCGCAAAATGCGGACGCCGGTGTTCCAGTAGAAGTGTCCCTTGATTGGATCGTGCAGCAAGCGGCCCAGCCGCAGCATGGCGCTGGCGGCAATGGCGGCGGCCGACGTATCGATCTGCTTGCGCTGGTCGGCCGGGGCGTTGAAGTCCCAGGGCGCCATGCCGTCGGCGTTACCGTGCGTGATGTAGTAGTCGGCGCAGTCCTCGGCGGTCTCCAGGAAGTGCGGGTCGCGGCTGTATTCGTAGGCCGTGGAGAACCCATAGATCGCCCAGGCCAGGCCGCGCGCCCAGCAGGAGTCGGCTCGGTAGCCCTGCTGCGTGGCTTCGCGGAGGAACTCGCCGGTCTCGATGTCGAAGATGCCCTCGTGCGCCGTCGAGCCGTCGCCGCGCACCAGGAACCGGCGCGTGGTGAGCGAATGGCGCGTGGCGATCTCGCGCAGGTTTTTGTCGCCGGTCGCGCGGGCGGCGTAGAACACCAGCCCGACGTTCATCATGATGTCGATGAACAGAGAGTTTTCCGCCACGAACGAGCGCAAGTAGTTGCCCTTGTCGCGATACCGCAGCGCCAACGTTTTGCCCGCTTCCACGACGATTTCTTCCAGCTTCGGGTCGCGATCCACCTGGAACCAGCGGTAGTAGGAGTGCTGGAACACGAAACCCAGGTCGTGGACATCACGGTCGCCCTTCCGCTTCTCCAGCGGTTTGGTGTAGTCGACGGCCTTCTTGTACCAGTATTCCGGATCCTTGCCGCCGGTCTCGGCCTCAAAACGACGGAACAGCCACATCATGCCGGGCAGAAAGCCGTCGCACCAACGGGTCCACGCCGGGCCGTCGTGCTTCCACTTACCGTCTTTCGTGTACATCGGATAGAAGCCCGGATGGTTATCAATCAGGCGCTTCACCTGTTTCTGCGCGAAGCGCATCGACTTTTCAAAAAGGGCTTTATCGGTCTCAAGAGTAAACTGGATCACGGCTTTTTTGCTCCGGAACTTCCTATTCGCAGTGTCCGCCAGTTAAGCAGTAAACCACGGGGAAGATCGAGGGAATCCTTTCTAACGTAGAAGACATCGCGGTGCGGTAGCATCGACAGTTCCCGTTGACTCGGTTTCTGGTAGATGCCGCGAGAGCTGAATTCGTTAACCGGAATCGCGCCGCCTTCTTCCAATTGTCCCTCGAATGGGCCAACTTTGCCATCGAAGGAAATTTCCCGCCATTGCAGCGCCACCAGGATCCGTTCCTGGCCCCGGAAATCCTTACGCCTTTCGAGCAACGCCACGTTGCCTTTCAACATCGCGCCCTTCGGAATCCACACCTGTTTCCTGCTTTTGGAATTGTGCGTCACCCGCGCTTCAATCTCATCGCCAATGGCATTTCCCGGGAATTTCAAGGGGGTCAACAACTCCATCTCGACAAGCAACCCCGCCGGCAGCGAGATTGCCTCCGCCAGTGGCGCCGGGGCTGCATCGTCCTCCGGCACTTCGGCGAATGACAGGGTGGACTCGCCCGCATACTGCCGGCACCGCGAGAAATGAATCACGTTGCGGCTCGCCCCGCCCTGGAAATCCTCCATCACCATTTCCGATGATTTCGGCAAAAGGAACGTCGATTCCCCGATCGGCACCCGTTCATACTGCATCGAATCGCGCGCCGCCTTCAGCGGCAGCACCGGAGGAATATCCACCGCGTCCACATCCAGCCGCACCAGGTCGAGCGTCTCCACATCGTTCCAGAACGAGCCGCGGTAGCCGGTGATCCCCGACAGCGTACCGATGGTGATCTTGTACCCGCTTCGGAACTGCGGCACCGTGTAGTCGTAGCGCGCCACCGTCCGCCCGTCGATCACCTCTTCCCCTTTGTAGGTAATCAGTGGCGTGCCACCCAGAAAAACGGACCGCGCGTGCAAGGCGAAGCTCCCGTTGCCAATGGCGCCAGTCGGCGCCAGTTCGCGCAAATCGCGTTCCTTGAAAGCCCGCTCGCCCGGCCAGGAGAATAGTTCTTTGCCCTCCACCACGGCTACTTCCAAATGTAGCGCGTCCACCAGTTGAAACTTCCTCCCGCGCCCGGAGCGCGTGGACCTTTCAATGGTTTCCAGGCACGTGTAGTTGGGCTGGCGCGTCAGCACCTGTCCCATATGCTGCTTGATCCGCGCCAACAGCAGCGTCTCCGGCGCCAGCGGTTGCCCGGCGGCGCAAGTGACAAACAGCAAACTCCATACGCCCAGGCGCGGCATAAGTTGATTGTACCCGCCGCCCACCTGTTACCATCAGTTCGATGGCAACCAAAGTAACCGTTAACAACAATGGCCCCCTTCGCATCGAAGGGGAGTTCACGATCAACGATCCCTCCGGCAAAGAGTTCGGCCTCGCCGGACGTACCGTCATTTCGCTGTGCCGCTGCGGCGCATCGGAAAACAAACCGTTCTGCGACGGCGCCCACGGCCGCGCCGGCTTCCAGAGCGTCTGCGAAGCCCGCGACCTGCCCGCACCGAAGCCGAAAGTCTAGCTCTCTTCGCCTTCGCTCAGGACGCAAATGTCCTTTAACCCACGATAGTCCTCGGCGTAATCCAGCCCGTAGCCGACGACAAACTCGTCCGGAATCGAGAAGCCGGTGTAGGCCGCCTGCACCGGCCGTAACCGGCGTTCGGGCTTGTCGAGCAGCGCGGCAATGCGGATGCTCCGCGGCTTGCGATTGTGCAGCAGGCCGATCAGGTAGCTGAGCGTCACACCGGTGTCGACGATATCTTCGACGATAATGATGTTGGCGCCTTCGATGGACGTGTCCAGATCCTTGGTCACGCGCACTTCGCCTGACGACGTGGTGCCCTTCCCGTAACTGGAAATACCCATAAAATCCATGCGCACCGGGCGGTGGATGGCCCGCGCCAGATCAGCGACGAAGATGAAGGCCCCCTTCAGGATGCCGATCAGGATCAGATCGCCCTCTTTGTAATCCTTGGTGATCTGCGCCCCGATTTCGGTGACACGCTTCTGGATTTCAACGTCGGAGATGAGTACGCGGAGCTGGGGATTTTTCATTGCGGATTTAGTCTGTGGCGCGGATGCGTGTACTGGGCGGGCCGATGTGGATATGGGGCGCGGTGGCCTGGCCGCGAACCGCGGTGAGGAATGCGAAAAACGGGATCTTCTGTTGTTCCAGGTAGCGCATCAGCCAGCGGCCTTCCACGCTTTCCGGGAGCACGGCAACGTCGACGCGGCCGCGGTGATCGAA
>CANIFK010000315.1 GCA_947466555.1 Acidobacteriota bacterium
CGACGAACTCCTCGGCTTCGAGCTTGACGAGTTCGACGATGTCGGAGTCGACGGCGTCGGACTTGGTGATGACGACGATGCCTTGGCGGACGCCGAGGAGGCGGCAGATGTCGAAGTGTTCGCGGGTTTGGGGCTTGATGGATTCGTCGGCGGAGATGATGAGGAGGACGAGGTCGATACCGGTGACGCCGGCGACCATGGTTTTGACGAAGCGTTCGTGGCCGGGAACGTCGACGAAGCCGGCGGTGAGGCCGGCGCCGAGATCGAGGTGAGCGAAGCCGAGCTCGATGGAGATGCCGCGGCGCTTCTCCTCGGCGAGGCGATCGGTATCGATGCCGGTGAGCGCGTGAACCAGCGTGGTTTTTCCGTGATCGATGTGTCCGGCGGTTCCGACGATAATGGAGGACATGAAGGCGCTGATAGTGAGTGCCGCTGCGATCATGATGATCGCGCGAGGCCAAGAGCCGGGGGAGCCGGCGACGTTCAAGACGGGCGTAGCCAGTGTGCGGGTGGACGCTCAGGTTTTTGAGGGAACGCGAGCGGTCGCCGGACTGACCAAAGCCGACTTCCTTCTCTACGATAACAACGCGGCTCAACCGATCAACTATTTTGAGCAGGAGCGGGAGGCGGTTACGCTGCTGGTGGTGCTGGATGTGAGCGGCAGCATGGCCAGCTATTTGGAGAAGATGGCGGCGGCAAGCCGGACGGCGATGAAGAGTTTGAAGACGGGCGACCAGGTGGGGATTCTGGTGTTTTCGCGGAATGCGAAGCTGGTGACGCCGTTTACGAACGATTTTGGAAAGATATCGGATGACTTGCGAACGGCCATTCGGGAGCGGGACCTTGGCAGCGGGACGCAGATCAACGTGGCGCTGCAGGAGGCGGCGAAGGTGTTCAGCGAGCAGGGGCCGGCGACGGGGCGGCGGGCGGTGCTGATCGTGACCGATAACCTGGGCGTGAACTACCAGTTGAACGACCAGACGGTGATTCGCGCGCTGCATGATGCAAACGCGGTGTGCAACGCGATTGTGGTGGGGAAGAGTAAGAAGACGGATAAAGAGAGCCGGTTTCAGAATCCGGAGTTCACACTGGCCAACGTGTTCGGTATTGCCGATGAGACGGGCGGGGATGCGATCAAGAGCGACAAGGCGGGCGAGGCGTTCGCGGAGATTCTGGAGCGGATTCGTTCGCGGTACAGCCTGCATTATGGGTCGCCGGGGGGCGATGTGGGCGCGTTCCGGGAGATCCGCGTGGCACTGACGGGGGCCGCAAAGGCGCGGTATCCGCAGGCGACGCTGCGGTACCGGAAGGGCTACTACGTGCGCTGAGCGCCGATCCTGCTACGCTCTGGTTTGTATGTCCAATTTGGAAGAGTTGCAACGGCGCCATGCGGCGGCCGAAGCCGGCGGCGGGCCGGAGCGGCAGGAACGGCAGCATCGCGATGGGAAGCTTTCGGCACGCGAGCGGATTGATTTGTTGTTGGATGAGGGGTCGTTTGAAGAGACGGGGAAGCTGGTTCGGCACCGTTGTCACGACTTCGGGATGGAAGCGCAGACGATAGACGGCGATGGGTTCGTGACCGGCTATGGCACGGTGCATGGGCGGCTGGTGTACGTGTTTGCGCAGGATTTCACGGTGTTCGGCGGGTCGCTGTCGGAGAGCAACGCGCAGAAGATCTGCCAGTTGATGGATATGGCGCTGAAGAACGGAGCGCCGTTGATTGGGCTGAACGATAGCGGCGGGGCACGGATTCAGGAGGGTGTGTTGTCGTTGGCGGGGTACACCGATATCTTCCTGCGCAATACGCTGGCATCGGGCGTGGTGCCGCAGATTTCGGCGGTGATGGGGCCGTGCGCCGGCGGGGCGGTTTATTCGCCGGCGATTACCGACTTCGTGTTCATGGTGGACAAGACCAGCTACATGTTCGTGACCGGTCCGGATGTGATCAAAACCGTGACCCACGAAGATGTGACGAAGGAAGACCTGGGCGGGGCGATGGCGCACAACGCGACGAGTGGCGTGGCGCATTTTCTGGCGCACGACGATGCCGATTGTTGCGCGCGGATCCGGGAGTTGCTCCGGTACCTGCCGCAGAACAATGTGGACCCGGTGCCGCCGGTGGCGTGCGGGGATCCGTGGGACCGAGAGGATTCGTCGCTCGATGGGCTGGTGCCGGCGGAATCCAACATGCCGTACGACATGAAGGATGTGATCCGGCGCGTGGTGGATGACGGCGAATTCCTGGAAGTGCATGAGCACTACGCGCAGAATATTGTGGTTGGTTTTGCGCGGATGGAAGGGCGGTCGGTTGGCATTGTGGGCAATAATCCCGCGGTTTTGGCGGGATGCCTGGATATCAACTCTTCGTTGAAGGGCGCGCGATTCGTGCGATTCTGCGATGCGTTTGGGATTCCGATTCTGACGTTCGAAGACGTGCCGGGATTCCTGCCGGGGACCGAGCAGGAGTGGGGCGGGATCATCAAGCATGGCGCGAAATTGCTGTACGCGTACGCGGAAGCGACGGTGCCGAAGGTGACCGTGATTACGCGGAAGGCGTATGGCGGGGCGTACTGCGTGATGGGGTCGAAGCACCTGCGGACCGATGTGAACTTCGCGTGGCCGACGGCGGAGATCGCGGTGATGGGCGCGGAGGGCGCCGTGAACATTTTGTACCGCCGCGAGATTACCGATGAGGCGGCGCGAGCGGCGAAGATTGCCGAGTATAAAGAGCGCTTTGCGAATCCGTTTGTGGCGGCGGAGCGTGGGTTTGTGGACGACGTGATTGAACCGCGGACGACGCGACGGCGCGTGATCCGGGCGCTGCGGATGCTGGAGAACAAGGTGGATACGATGCCCAAGAAGAAGCACGGGAACATTCCGCTATGAGATTTTTGCTGCTTTTCGCGGTTGTGGTTTCGGCGCAGAACTGGCCCACGTTCCGGGGTCCGGGCGCGCGCGGCGTGGCGGAGAAACAGAACCTGCCGGTGAAGTGGGACGTGGCTTCGGGCAAGAACATTGCGTGGAAGACGGAGATCCCGGGGCTGGGGCTTTCGAGCCCGATTGTATGGGGCTCGCACGTGTTTCTGACGACTGCGGTGAGCAGTAATCCGAACATGGTGTTCGAAGCGACGCTGAAAGGCGAGTTGGACCGGCGGCAGGACGAGGCGGTGCAGGAGTTCCGGGTTCTGGCGTTGGATAAGAAGACCGGGAAGGTGGCTTGGAATGTCGTTGCGGGGAAGACGAAGCCGCGCGTGTTGCGGCATCCGCATAACTCGTATGCCTCGCCGACTCCGGTGACGGATGGGAAGTATCTGGTGGCGTTTTTCGGCTCGGAAGGGCTGTTTTGCTTTGATTTGAAGGGGAAGTTGATTTGGAAGAAGGACCTGGGGGCGATGGACCAGGGCGCGTTTGACTTGCCGGATTATCAGTGGGGATCGGCTTCATCGCCCGTGTTGTGGCAGGGGAAAGTGTATCTGCAAGTGGACATGCACCAGGGTTCGTTCATGGCGGCGTTTGACGCGGCGACGGGGCGCGAATTGTGGCGCACGGCGCGGGATTCGAAACCATCGTGGGCGACGCCGACCATTGTGGAAGGGCCGAAGCGAACGGAGTTGGTGGCGAATGGCGTGGAGTTTGTGGCGGGGTATGACGCCGAGACGGGGAAAGAGTTGTGGCGCGTAAAGGGCACGTCGATGATCTCGGTGCCGACGCCGTTTGTGGCGAATGGGTTGATCTACGTGTTCAGCGGGTATTCGCGGAATATTCGACGGTCCTATGCGATCCGGCCGGGCGCGACGGGCGATATAACGGGGTCGAAGGAAGCGATCGCGTGGATGCGCGAGGAGGCTCCGTACCTTTCGACACCCGTCATCGTTGGCGATCAGCTGTTCACCTATTCGACGCGGGGCGGGATTATGGCCTCGTACAACGCGTTGACCGGGGCGACGCTGTATCAGCAGCGGCTGGGCATGGGGACCCCGGCCAGTGCATCGATGGTGGCGGCCGATGGGGTTGTCTACGCGGCGAATGAAGATGGGGAAGTTTACGTCTTCAAGCCGGGCGTGAAGTACGAGCAATTGGCTGTGAACCCGATGGGCGAGACGGTGATGGCGACGCCGGCCATATCGGATGGGACGCTATTCATTCGCGGCGCGCGGCACCTGTTTGCCGTGCGGCACTAATCGATCGGAAACGGACCGTTTTTCTCGACGACGAGTTCACGGTGGTCCTTGTCCTGGGCTTCGACTTTCAGCTCGACGGCGCGGGTCGGATACTTCACCTGCAGGCGGAATTCCGCGGTCTCTTGCGGTTCAACGAAGGCTGATTCCACCGGGCCGCTCATGACGGTCAGAGACTCATTGTTTGGGGCGTAGAAGTGGAAGTGGAGCGTCATGCCGTGGATGGTTTTGATGCCCGTGTTTTTGATGACGCCATCGAGCAACACCACATCGCCTTCCCGGCGCACTTCAATCTTTTCCAAAACAGCGTCCGGACCCTTTGGTTTCTTGCTTTTTTTGCCCTGTGGATACAACAATGTGGCAACCAGCAGAAACGCCGCGAACAAGCGAACTCCCGTCGTCATGCTGTTCAGTCTATCGCTTCAGGAGTGCATCCATATGTTTAGCCGGCGGAACTGGATGAAGGGGGCGGCGGCGCTGCCCGTGGCGGCGCAGGCCCAGACGGCGGGCAAGCCGAAGAACATCGTGATTTCCAGCGCCAATGGCGTGGAGTGCTGCAACATCGCGATGAGCTGGTTGCGAGCGGGGAAGGATACGCTCGATGCGGTGATTGCCGGCGTGAATGTGAATGAGTTGGACCCGCACGATAATTCGGTTGGCTATGGTGGATTGCCGAACGAAGAGGGTGTGGTTGAATTGGACGCTTCGGTGATGCACGGGCCGACGCGACGGGCCGGGTCGGTGGCGGCGATTCGCGGGATTAAGACGCCTTCGAAGATTGCCAAACTGGTGATGGAAGAGACCGACCACATCATGCTGGTGGGCGAGGGCGCGCTGCGCTTTGCCAAGGCGATGGGGTACGCGGAAGAGAATCTGCTGACGACGGAATCGCGATTGGCGTATCTGGTTTGGAAGCGGACGTTGAAGGATCCGAACGGCCACAGCAACTGGAGCGACGGCGTTGACGCGCCTCCCGGTAAGAGCCCGAAGGCTTTGCTGCGGCTGTTTCCGGAGGCCGATGAGAAGACGCTGGCGTGGGCGCACCAAGTGGCGCAGCATCCGCCGACGGGCACGATCAACTGCCTGGCGCTGAATGAGAAGGGCGAGATGAGCGGGTGCACGACGACCAGTGGGATGGCGTGGAAGATTCCTGGCCGCGTGGGCGATTCGCCGATCATTGGTGCGGGGCTTTTTGTGGATCAGGAGGTGGGCGCGGCTGGGTCGACGGGGCGCGGCGAGGAGAATATCCGCATGGCCGGGGCGCACACGATCGTCGAGAACATGCGGCACGGCATGGCGCCGCAGGACGCTGTGATGGATGCGTTGAAGCGCATTTCACGCAACTACGATAACGACCTGAAGCGGCTGGACAAGTTCGATATCAACTTCTACGCGCTGCGGAAGGACGGCGTTTACGCGGGCGGTTCGTTGTGGAGCGGGCAGTTCCGCAACACGGGATTCGTGTCGCGGCAGTTCGCGGTGAACGATGGAACGGGCAACAGCCGGCTGGTGAACTGCCCCTACCTGCACGAGCGGCCTCGATAGTAATAGACTCAACGGGATGCAACAGCGTCCGACCCGCGTCCGGCACCTGGTTCTGTGGCTAACGGTGGCCGCCTACCTCATCACGTATATGGACCGGGCTGTGATCTCATCGGCAGCCCCATTCATCCGGAAGGAGTTCGAGTTCAGCCTTGAAACGATGGGCTTGATACTCGGCGCTTTCTACTGGGGCTATACCGTGTTTAATATTCCCGGCGGGTGGCTGGGAGACTGGCTGGGACCGCGACGGGCGCTGACGGGGATTGTAATCTGGTGGAGCGCATTTACGGCTCTGACAACAGCGATGACCGGGGCGGGTTCGATGATCGTCTGCCGGGTCCTGTTCGGCGCCGGCGAGGCAGGCGCGTTTCCGATCGCGACGCGGAGCCTCTCGCGATGGATGCTGGCCTCGGAGAGGGGTTGGGCACAGGGGCTAACGCATGCGGGTTCTCGGCTGGGTGCCGCGCTTACACCGCCAATTTTCATCGCGATGATGATTGCTTACGGCTGGCGGATACCATTCTTGTGCTTCGGCGTTATAGGAACGGCGTGGGCGTTGTTCTGGTTCATCTGGTATCGCGACACACCGGAAGAACATGGGCAGGTGAATGCGGCTGAACGGGAACTGATTCGCGAATCGCTGGGCACGAAGCGTAGCGCGCGATCCGCCGCCGTACCGTGGCGGGTGATCCTTTCGAGCCGCGTGA